>JBKHFQ010000095.1:0-5456 GCA_046540135.1 Halobacteriales archaeon | reverse complement strand
ACCACGGAGGCTTTCATCGACTTCATGCACCGCGTCGCCCGCGAGGGCGGATACGACGAGACGCTCGCCGCCGTCACCGCCGCCGAATGGGTCTACCTCGACTGGTGCGCCCACGCCGCCGAAGCCGAATACGACCGGTGGTACCTCGACGAATGGGTTGAGCTTCATGTCGTTGACGCCTTCGCCGACTACGTCGACTGGCTCCGCGCCCAGCTCGACGAACGCGGACCGCGTCTCTCCGACGAGCGTGCCAACCGCGTCGCCGAGGTCTTCGAACGCACCGTCGAACTCGAAGCGCGTTTCTTCGACGCCGCTTACAGGTAGCCATTCGCGCGTACGCGCGTATTTCACCAGTTTCATACCGTCTCGGAACGTATCTTGGGTATGGTCAACAAGGACCCGTCGAAGGTGGACGAGGACCTCGTCCCCGAAACCGACGAACCCCTCGACAGGGAGTCGTACGACAACCTCCTCGCGGGCGTCTACTCAACGGATGAGGAAGGCGTCTGGAAGCTTGAGATACGTGACTGGGCGAACCGCGTCGTTGAGGCGACGGTGTACGACAAGGAGCGCGACGGCACCGAGGAAAGCGACGCGGTGACCTTTGCACCCCTCGACACGCCGGAGGGGATGGACGATGAGGCGTACCTGAAGGAACTCCTTGGACAGCGCGTCGACGAACTAGAGGAAGAACTCGCCGCCCAAGCCAAATAACAGCACATATAACGGATACGACCAACATTATCTTCAGGCACAGATGAGCCAAGACAGACGCGTCGAATCCTATGACAGAGGGCGTATCGAGGACGTTGGCAGGTGGAAGGACTGGGCGAGGCACAAGCCCGGCATGTGGGCGTTCTACCTACACCGTTTCACGGGTCTCGTGCTTTCGTTCTATCTCGTCATGCACCTCACGGTGCTCGGCACGGGGTTCTGGCTGGGGCACGACAGTTACACGGACCTCATACACGGTCTCGAATCGCTGTTCATCGTGAAGCTACTTGAGGTCGGTCTGTTCGCGGCGTTCGTCTTCCACGCCCTCAACGGGGTACGCATAGTGATGTTCGACATGACGATAGGGCTGGACGTTCAGGAGCAACTCTTCTACCTGAGCATCGCGTTGAGCTTCGCTATCGTAATGGTCGGCGTTCCGTTCTTCCTACTATAACAATGAGCACGCAAAAACCATCCAAGACGGCAGGCTGGAACTGGTTCCTCCAACGAGCGACAGGCGTCGGGCTCGTCGTACTTCTCGGCTTCCATTTCGCGGTGGAGCACTTCATAGTCGGCGCGGCGGAAGTGACCGCGGAGAACACGGTGGAGCGCATCACGTACGGTCTGATAGAGGGCGACCACGTCTTAGGGCAGATAACCATCAACTTGCCCGCTTTCCTCTACCAAGCCACCGCCATATCGCTACTCGGATTCTCCGTCTACCACGGTATGTACGGCGTCTACAACGTCCTAATGGAACAGGATCCTCTGAAGCCGTACGAGAAGCCCATCAAGTACTTCTTCATAGTCTTTAGCGCCGCCCTCTTCGTGCAGGGCATACTCGTCTTCCTAGCCTTCTTCGAGCCTTTCTGGCAGGTCTACGACCCAAGGTGATAAAACATGGCAACGACACAAGAGACACAGGCATCCGAACCGGCGACGGAAGAGGGTATGGCGACGCTCGACGTCTTCAGGTACGTTCCTGAGGAAGACGATGAGCCGCATACTGAGACTTACGAGATAGAGACGTTCGAGGGGATGACGGTACTTGACGCCCTCATCAAGATACGCGACGAACAGGACCCGTCGCTTACGGTGCGTCACTCGTGCAGGATGGCGCGGTGCGGTAGCGACGCCGTCTACATCAACGGGACGCAGCGCCTCGCGTGCAACACGCAGGTGAGCGAGCTAAAACAGCCTATCGAGGTCGAACCCCTGCCGCGTTTCGACGTTATACGCGACCTCGTGGTTGAGATGAACGAGTTCTACGACCGCATGGAGAGCGTCGAACCGTGGTTCCAGCCCGACCACGAACCCGAGACGGGTGAGGAGTACCTTCAGTCGCCGGAGAACCGGCGTAACATCGACACCGTACTCGACTGCATCTGGTGCGGCGCGTGTACGTCGTCGTGTTCGCCCGCCGCGACCGACTCGGACTTTCCCGGACCGGCGGCGCTCGCGAAGGCGTACCGGTTCTACAAGGACGAACGAGAGGGCGAGGAGACGCGTAAGCGCAGGCTCGAAATGCTCGAAAGCTCGCACGGCATCTACCGGTGCCACACGCAGTTCAACTGCACCGAGGTCTGTCCCAAGGGAATCTCCCCGACGGAGGCGATTATGGAGATGTCGCGCGACGCCGTCAAGGAAAAGCTGAGGTTCTGGAGGTAGACCATGAAAAAGCACGACGTACTCATTGTCGGTGCCGGCGGTGCCGGTCTACGCGCCGCCGTCGCCGCACACGAAGCGGGCGCGGACGTTGCGATGGTCACCAAGCTACATCCGGTGCGGTCGCACACGGGCGCGGCGGAGGGCGGTATCAACGCCGCACTCAAGGACGAGGACGACTGGAAGGACCACGCGTACGACACCGTCAAGGGAAGCGACTACATCGGCGACCAGGACGCCATAGAGACGATGACCGAGGAAGCTCCCAAGGAGGTCATCAACCTCGAAAACATGGGCATGGCGTTCTCACGCGACGAGAACGGACGTGTCTCCCAGCGCGCCTTCGGCGGTCTGTCGTTCCCGCGTACGACGTACGCGAGCGACAAGACGGGGCACATGTTGCTCCACACGATGTACGAGCAGGTGATGAAACGTGGCGTGACCGTCTACGACGAATGGCACGTCACCAACGTCGTACGTGACAACGGCAAGTGTCACGGCGTCGTAGCCTACGACATACAGACGGGCAACGTCGAAGGCTTCGCCGCTGGCGCAACGGTCTTCGCAACGGGCGGAATGGGACAGGTCTTCGAACACACGACCAACGCCGTCTCGTGTACGGGCGACGGCATGAGCATGGCGTACCGTGCGGGAGTGCCGATGGAGGACATGGAGTTCGTCCAGTTCCATCCGACGACGCTACCCTCGACAGGTATACTCATCACCGAGGGATGCCGCGGAGAGGGCGGCGAACTGTACAACAACAAGGGCGAGCGTTTCATGTACGAGTACGGCTACGCGCCCAACGACGGCGAGCTCGCCTCGCGCGATGTCGTCTCGCGCGCCGAACTTACCGAGGTTCAGGAAGGGCGCGGATTCGAGGACGATACCGTACACCTCGACCTGACCCACTTCGGAGAGGAGAAGATAGAGGAACGTCTCGCACAGATTCTCGAACTCGCACGCGACTTCGAGGACGTCGACCCCGTCACCGAACCTATCCCGGTTAAGCCCGGTCAGCACTACTCGATGGGCGGTATAGCGTGCAACGCCGACGGCGAGACCGAACTCCCCGGAATGTACGCCGTTGGAGAGGCGGCGTGCGTCTCGGTCCACGGCGCAAACCGTCTCGGCGGAAACGCGCTCCTTGAACTCGTCGTCTTCGGCAGACTCGCGGGCGAACACGCCGCAAACAACCACCTAACGAACGTCTCGACGACCTCGGTAGAGGAGGCTGTCAAGGACGAACGCGCTCGCATAGAGTCGCTAATGGACGGAAACGGCGAGCACCAGTCCGAGATACGTCAGGACGTTCAGGAGGTCATGACCGAGAAGGTCAACGTCTTCCGCGACGAGGACGGTCTGAAGGAGGCTCTCGAAACCATAGGCGAGGCACGCGAACGTTATCAGGATGTCAACGTCAAGGACACGTCGCGTACCTTCAACACCGACCTGACGCAGACGCTCGAACTGCGGTCGATACTCGATGTCGCCGAGGCGGTTACGCTTGGTGCGCTCGAACGCACCGAGTCGCGTGGAGCGCACTGGCGTTACGAAAATCAGGAGCGCAACGACGACGACTGGCTAAAGCACACGATGGTCTACCACACCGACGACGGACCGAGTGTTGAGTACGAGGATGTCGAAATCAAGGGGTACGAACCCAAGGCGCGGTCGTACTAACGCCGCTCGAAAAGCACGTCTGCGACGAGCGACATGACGACCTCGTCGTCGTCCTCTCGCGTCGTCTCCTGTTCGTAACGCACCAGACCCATCCGATCGTTCCAAGGCTCCTTCTCGACGGTCTCTATACTAACGCGTAACGTGTCGCCGGGACGGACAGGTTCGTGCCACCGTAACGCGTCGACCCCCGTCGCGCCGACGACGGCGTAATCGCCGAGGAAGCCGTCGACGAGTAACCGCATCGACACCGACGCCGTGAACCATCCGCTCGCGACCAGACCGCCGAAGAACGTTTCGCGTGCCTCCTCCTCGTCGACGTGCATCGGCTGAGGGTCGTAATCGCGCGCGAATCCGACCATTTCGTCTCGCGTGACCTCGTGCGTCTCTGTCGTCCATCCGCCGCCGACCTCTATGTCCTCGTAGAACTTTGTCATGCGTCAACGTTTTCCCCGCCGACGACTAAGTCTTACTATGGCGAAGAAGGTCACGTGCGACCTCTGCGGCGACGATATCTTCCTTGAACCCGAGGAGACCGAGTCACACCGCGGCGGGAGCGTCGGCAAGATAGGCGTCACGGAGTACGAGGACGGAAAGCCCAAGCACTACTGCCGCGAACACCTGACGTTCTAAGCCGCGTCCAGACGGACGACGTTGCCGACAAGTTCGTCGCCACGTATACCCCACTCGACCTGCCTGTCCTTTCCGTCGTCAACCTCAAGAACGTCGGCTATCTCCTCGGGGAGCGAGAAACATATCATCTCCGTACCCTTGCCGATGTTCTCGATTTCCACGACGCTGTCCGTCGGTGCCTCGAAGATATGCGGCGTCGCAACGATAGCGAAGTCGTCGTCGTCGGGTTCGAGGTAGACCGCCATCTCGTCGCCCTCTTCGATGTTCAGCGTCCTCGTGTGGCTACCTGCGAGATGCGCGCGCACCATATCGTTGACGTTGTCCTCGACCAGACTCGTACGCACCGTATCCTCGACCTCGTCCTCCATCTTGTCGTCCTCCATCACGCCCACGACCTTGCCGTCCTCCATCCGCCAGTCGACATCACGGTGTTCGACGCCGAGACCGACAGCTATCTCGCGCGGTATGTGTATGTTCCCGTCAGGCTGTATCACGCTGTGGCGGACACCCTCACCGCCCGCCGACGGGTCGAGTTCGAGCCTTAGTGACTCGCGGTCGGTCCCGTACGTGACGCCGAAGTACTTCTTCTCGTCGAGATTGAGCGCATTCCCGAACCTGTCGGGGGTTTCGAGCACGAAGCCGTTCTCCTCGACCTCGCGCACGCCGTCCATCTTGTCCCGCAGTGCGTCCGCCGCGCCGTCGTCGCCCTCCGCTCCGATGTCGTCGAGACCGTCGAAACGGCTCACGAAACGTTTCTCCTTGGG
>JBKHFQ010000094.1:0-5483 GCA_046540135.1 Halobacteriales archaeon | reverse complement strand
GATGCCGGGGCTGACGTCAGAGTGGGAGGAGAACGACTGGGGGTACATCGAGGTCATGGAGAACGTTAATCTGTCTTCGCTCAAAAGGGCGCTTGACGCATGACCGCCGCGGTCGAACTCGACGGGGTGTCGTACTCGTACGGCGACCTTCCCGCAGTTGAGGACGTCTCCATGACGGTCGAAGAGGGCGACTACCTCGGACTTGTCGGACCTAACGGTAGCGGCAAGAGTACGTTGCTCGAAATCATGTTAGGTCTGCGCGCCCCCGACGACGGTGAGGCGCTCCTTTTCGGCGAGACTGCGACGGGTTTCGAGGACGGCGAGCGCGTCGGCTACGTGAGTCAGGATGCCACCAAGGTCGACAACAGGATGCCTATCACGGTACGCGAGGTGGTGCGGATGGGACGTTACCCGCGCGTCGGACGTGGGCGTTTCGACGACGACGACCACGCCGCTGTCGAAGACGCGATGCGGCAGACGGGCGTTGAGGAACTCGCCTCGCGCCGCGTGACGCGTCTGTCGGGAGGACAGCGTCAGCGTGTCTTCATAGCGCGAGCACTCGCCGCCGAAGCGGACGTTCTCGCGCTCGACGAACCCGCGGTGGGCGTAGACGCCCAGTCGCGTGAGGGCTTCTACGACCTTCTCAACGACCTCAACGACGACGGGATGACCGTGCTTCTCATAGAACACGACATAGGCGTCGTCACCGAACACGCCACGAAGGTCGCGTGTCTCAACCGGCGTCTGTACTTCCACGGCGACCCGTCGGAGTTCGAGGACAGCGACGCACTCGGAGAGGCGTACGGCGGAGGACAACGCAGACTCGAACACGACCACTGATGTTCGCCCCTCTGTTCGTCTACGAGATGCTGAGCGAACCGTTCATGCAGCGTGCCCTCATCGCTGGCGCGTGTGTCGGTGTCGTGACGCCTCTCGTCGGCAGTTTTCTCGTACACCGTAGGATGGCGCTAATCGGCGATACATTGGCGCACACGGCGTTCGCGGGCGTCGCCATCGGTCTGTTCGTCAACTCGGCGTTCGCGCTCGACGTATCGCCGTACCTGACGGCGCTCGGCGTCGCAGTAGTCGCCGCGTTCCTGATACAGGTAATCTCGGAACACACGGAGGCGTACGGCGACGTGTCGATGGCTATCGTCCTCTCAGGCGGGTTCGCGCTCGGTACGGTCATAATCAGCCTCACGAGCGGCGGAATCTCCGTCGGCGTGCGCCAGTACCTGTTCGGCAGTCTCATCACTGTACAGGACGAGAACGTCCGTATAATGCTCGTCCTCACCGCCGTCGTCCTCGTCGTCCTAGGCGGGTCGTACAGAAATCTACTCTACGTCACCTTCGACGAGACGGCGGCGCGCGCCGCGCGGGTGAACGTCCGCCGCTACAACCGTCTGCTCGTCGTCCTGACAGCGCTCGTCGTCGTCGCCGCGATGCAGATAATGGGCGTCATACTCGTCGCCGCGATGCTCGTCGTACCGGTCGCCGCCACGACAGAGATAGCGCCGTCGTTCCGCGCCTCGGTCGTTCTCTCGGTCGTCGTCGCAGAACTCGCCGTCGTATCGGGCATGACGTTCTCGTACCTCTACGGCGTCGCCGCAGGTGGGAGCATCGTCCTCTGCGCGATAGGTATCTACGGTATCGTGACGGTTGTACCCCGACTCCGCCGACAAGTCGCGTAGTTACGCGATACCACAGAACGAAATTTTGGTCTTGCGAAGGTATAAACAGCACCGTTTCTTTGTACGTGTATGGACGTAGTGCAGGCAAGCAACAGATGCGAGTCGGTGCTCGACGCCGTTTCGCAGGCGGTCATAGCCGACCGTGAGTTCATGGAGGACGTGATTCTCGGCGTTCTGTCGCAGGGTCACGTCCTCCTCGAAGACGTTCCGGGGACGGGTAAGACGCTGACAGCGGCGAGCTTCGCCGACGCCCTCGGTCTGTCGTTCAAACGCGTACAGTTCACGCCCGACCTCCTGCCCGCCGACATTACGGGTACGCATATATTCAACGAGCGTAAGCAGAGGTTCGAGTTCAACAAGGGACCGATATTCGCAAACATCGTGCTTGCGGACGAGATAAACCGTGCGCCGCCCAAGACGCAGGCGGCTTTGCTCGAAGCGATGGGCGAGGAGCAGGTGACCGTCGACGGCGAGACGCGTCAGCTTCCGGACCCGTTCTTCGTGATAGCGACGCAGAACCCCGTCGAACAGGAGGGTACGTTCCCGCTTCCGGAGGCGCAGATGGACAGGTTCACCATCGAGACGAGCCTCGGATATCCGAGCTACGACGGCGAGGTAGAGATAATCAGCAGACGCGCCGCGCGCGAGGACAAGAGTCCATCCGTGGAGCGCGTCTGTACCGACGATATGGTGCAGAATCTCCAGCAGGTACCCGAGACGATACATATGAAGCAGGAGGTCATGGAGTACCTCGTACAGGTCGCGCGCGCCACACGCGACGACCCGCGTGTCAAGACGGGCGTCTCGCCGCGCGGCACGCAACGCCTTTTCGAGGTAGCGAGGGCGCGCGCCGTCCTGCGTGGCAGGAACTTCGCAAAACCGAACGACATCAAGGACGTTGCGTACGCCGTACTCGCGCACCGTATCGTGCTGAACGCCGACGCCAAGGTCGACAACGTCGACAAGGAGGACGTTATCGACGACATACTCGACGAAATCGAGGTTCCGACGGTTGTGAGCCAGGGGCGGCGGTAGCCGGTTGCTAACGGTGCAGGAAGACGACGAGTAAGACGACGGAGATGAGCAAGAAGACGACGGCTTCTAGAGAACCCGAACCGACGCTGTAACCCTGAGAGACGTAGACAGCTCCAGCGGAGACAACACCGACGAGAAGCGCGCCAAATCCGTGGACCGTCTCGTTCCAGAACGTCCGGGCGTCGCGTCCGACCTGTCTGCCCAACGAGACGCTGTTTTCGCCGAGGTCCCAGACGAGCGCCGCTGCGACGGTCGCCGCGAGTACGCGTCCTACGTCGAAGAAGTTCGACGGCTCCGCGTACTGCATTCCGGCGCTCAGCACGGGTCCGAGAAAGACGAGCCAGCAGGCTACCTTTGTGAACCGGCGCGACCCCGAACCGCGCAGGGGTGCGACGCCGATTGCGGCGAAGAACGCGCCGACGATTCCGGGCGCGACGACGGCGAGATGTAGCTGTTCGGACGCGACGGTCGTTCCGTACGCCGCACCCCCTCCTGCACCGGCAAGTCCCGCAACTGCGACGAGGAGACCGAGCAAGCGCGACCAAGACCGTGCGACGACGACGCCGAGGGTGAATACGACGAGTCCGGCTCCAGCGCCCGCGACAGCGAGACGTAACGGCGTTGTCTCGGCTACTGCCGTCGTTCCTACGACGGCGGCGATGACGGCGAGAACGCCGCTCAGGACGGTGGGGCGTTCGGTCACCGCGACCACTGCTCCCGCGTGTGGGCAAGAACCTTTGCGAGCGGTACCTCAACGTCCCAGTCAACGACAGGTATGTCAGCCTGACGCAGGTCGCTGAGACGGCTCTCGCGCTCGACCTGAGCGAGCTTGCGTCCCGGCGAGCCGTCGGTCGTCACGTCGGGGCTTACGACGCTGACGGCGTTGCCGCGCGCGTCGATACGCCGCGCCTTTTCGACGACCTCGTCGTCCGCAAGCGGGGACAGGAAGATGACCTGTGTGCTCGAATCGAGACGTTTGCGGAGACGACGGAACTGCTCCTCGTCGGGGGAACGGCGTGGCGGCGACGGTACGAGCGCCGGACTCTTGGTAAGAATCTGGCGCGCCCTCGTGCGGTGTTCATCGCCCGTCGAGGGCGGGAGCCAGACATCCTCGCGTCCGACGACCGCCAGACCGACGCTGTCACGGCTTCCGAGCAACGACTCGAAGAGCTGGTCGGCGGCGAAGACGCTGTACGTGACAGCGCTCGGCTCGTTGTCGCCCGAAGCGACGTACGCCTCCTTGCGCGCATCGATTACGAGCAATACCTTTGCCGAACGCTCCTCGCGGAACTCAAGCGTGATGAGTTCGCCCGACTGCGCGCGGCGCTTCCAGTCGATACGGCTTATCGAGTCGCCGGGCTGGTACTCGCGCGTGCCGTGGAACTCGACGCCGCTTCCGCCCTCGTCCGTCAGGACGCGCCCCGTGTACTGGCTCGCCTGCTTCCGTAGCTCGACATCGTCGATGTCGGCGGCGCACTCGATGACCGTCTCGTCGAACGCCGTCGTTTCGACCTCGACGGAGCCGCTCAGGTTGCGTGCGACGACGGTTGCAGGAACGAACGAATGCCTGCCGCGTTTTGCTACGACCTCGTAGGAGAACGTCTTCGAACCGCCGGGTCGGAGAGAGGTGGCGACGCGCGGCGTTCCGCTCACGACCGAAAGTGTGGGGGGAACGCCGTCTACGAAACGCAGGTCGGTCAGGAAGCCGGTTTCGTTACGGACGGTAGTTTCGACCTTGACAACATCCTCGTGACCCGGTGAGTCGTCGCTAACGGTGCGCTCTACGGTGAGGTCAACGGTCGGTTCACCCGCAAGGCGCGGGTAGGCGGCATAGCCGACCCAGACGGCGGCGGTGAGAAGTATGAGCGGACGGTTGGAGATGACGCCCGCGCCTCCCGCGAAAAGCGCGAGCGCCGTCATTCCGCGCCATCTACGGGTTCGGTGGACATCGCGGTCCTGTTCCGTCCCGGTTTCCTCTTCAGTCATCTTCACCCTCCGACGGAGCGGTTTCGTCCTCCTTCATCACGGCGTATACCTCGCCGACCGTGCGTTCGACGGCAGTCTCGAAGGGAGAGCCTCCGTAAGCGACCTGTAGACGCGTCAGGAGGGGGAGTTTCCGGGCTTCCGAACCGCCGAGGAACGAAGATGCGTACCTGTCCGCCGTCCATCCGCCGCTGTCGACGCGGTTCTCTGCCTCGTACCGCGAGCAGTTCCGCGTGCTCGCAACGACATCGACGGCGGCTACGCGCACCCTTTCACGTATCTCGTCCTTCGCATCGCCGGAGCGCCATCCCTTCGCCTCGCTCACGAGTTCATCGAAGTCGTCGCCGGGCGCGGGGACCCCCTGCGCGCCCTCGGCGTCGGGCGTTTCGGCTTGCTGTACAGTCCCGGCTCGCCCTTGGTAAGCGAAGATTAGACCGAAGAAGACGGCGACGCCCGCGATACCCGCGACGAGGTAGTAGTCGTAGTTGTTGCCGAGGGGGTCACGGAGGCGGTCGACGAGCACGAACGACTCGGCGAGCGATGGCTGAAGAAGAAAGACGGCACCTACGGCTACTGTCGCGGCACCGAGCAGGAAGACGAGCGCCTTTGCTGTGATGCGGAGTGCTCTGGTCTTCTTCATACGGCTTCTCTACCCTTCGACTTGATACGCTCGATAGCTTCCCTCGCACGGCGCTCCTCCTCACGCGTGACCTGCTCGCCCCCGTAGAGCGTCTCCTCAAAAAGCCGTGTAAGCTCCGAAACTGCGTCGGGGTC
>JBKHFQ010000093.1:0-5516 GCA_046540135.1 Halobacteriales archaeon | reverse complement strand
GACGCGTTCGGCAACGTCGCGCGCGTCCTCGTTGTACGCGACGACTCGGTCGTCGACACCGTTCCTCGTCGCGTTTTCGCGGAGGAGTTCGACGGCGCGGTCGTTGATATCGGACGCGATGACGCCCGCACCCGCCTCCGCCGCCGCGACCGCGAACGGTCCCACGCCCGCGAACATGTCGAAGACCCTCTCGTCAGCCTCGACCTGAGAGGCTACGCGTTCGCGTTCCTCCGCGAGACGCGGCGTGAAGTATACGTCGGTCAGGTCGACGACGAACTCGCGCCCGTACTCGCGGTGGACGGTCCGCGTCTTGCGTTCGCCCGCCACGTACGACATACGGCGTGTGCGCTCACGCCCTTCGACAGCCGACTCGACGCGTAGTGTCGTCACGATACCGTTGTCCGCCTCGACGAGCGCCTCCCCCGCCTCGTCGTCCTCCTCGGGTTCGAGGAGGGCTATGTCTCCGACGGTCTCGAAACGTGGTTCGTAGCCGACGATGTCGACGGCGTCCGTCGTGTCGTCGCGCTCCTCAAACTCGCGTCGCTCCGTCGGCAGGTCTTCCGGAACCTCGCGCACCGGTATGTAGAGGTAGCCGTTCTCCTGTTGGATACGCAGTTCGTGGTCAAGGACGCCTTCGTCCGCGAGGCGTTGACGCGTCTCCTCGCCTTCCTCACGCGAAACCCTGACGCAGAGGCTCTCCATCACCGTCGTTTATGCCCCGCACCGCCAAGTGACTGTCGGCACGCGACAGCGACCGTAAAGATAACTGTCCCCCTCGTAGAAACTAAGCTATGGTAGATCCGATAGTGGTGGCAGGGGTCGTAGCTGTCTTCCTCCTCATGCTCCTGAGCGCGTTCTTTTCGAGTAGCGAGATAGCCATGTTCTCGCTTGAACGTCACCGCTTGGAGTCGCTAGCTGAAGGTGATCAAACTAACACGGCTACGTTGAAGAGCCTTAGGGAGAACCCTCACCGTCTTCTCGTCACTATACTCGTCGGCAACAACGTCGTCAACATAGCGATGACCTCTATAGCGACGGCGCTGTTCGCCATCTACGTCCCCGGTGGATGGGCGGTCTTTCTCACCACGGTAATAATCAGCGTCCTCGTCCTCGTCTTCGGCGAGTCCGCACCCAAGTCGTACGCCGTCGAGAACACAGAGGAGTGGGCGCTCCGTATCGCGCGACCTCTCCAGACTTCCCAGTACCTCATGTACCCTGCCGTCGTCTTCTTCGACTACCTGACGCGCGCCGTAAACCGTTTCACGGGCGGACGGTCCGACATAGAGACATCGTACGTCACAAAGGACGAAATCGAGGGTCTGTTACGCACCGGGGAGGAGGAAGGCGTCATAGAGGCGGACGAGCGCGAGATGATACAGAGCGTATTCCGTTTCACCAACACCATCGCAAAGGAGGTGATGACGCCCCGCCTCGACGTTGTATCGGTTAGTGCTGACACGCCCCTCGACGAGGTTCTCGAAACATGCGTTCAGAACGACGTAACACGCGTACCTGTCTACCGCGACAACCTCGACAACATCGTCGGAATTCTCGACATACGCGACATCATACCTGCTCTCGACACCGACGCTACGCCCGAAGACATCGTCGAACCCACGCTCCACGTACCCGAAACGAAGGAGATAGACGACCTCCTCCGTGAGCTACAGGACGAACGTATCCATCTCGCAATCGTAATCGACGAGTTCGGCTCCACCAAAGGTCTCGTCACCGTTGAGGACATCGTCGAGGAAATCGTGGGCGAGATATTCGAGACGGAGGAAGAGGAGCCTATAGAGCGTGTCGACGAGCGCACTATACTCGTCAAGGGCGAGGTCAACCTCGACGAGGTCAACGAGGAACTCGGTATCGAACTTCCGGAGGAAGGCGAGTTCGAGACCGTCGCGGGCTTCATCTACAACCGTATGGGTAGGCTCGTTGAGGAGGGTGAGAAGGTCGTGTATGAGGACGTTACGCTTACGGTGGAGGAGACGGAAAACACAAGAATACTACGTGTCCGCGTAGAAAAGGGGGAACAGGAAGAACAGTGATTCTCGGAATAGACGCCGGCGGAACCAACTACGACGCCGTCGCACTCGAAGACGACACCGTCGTAGCCGCCGCGAAGAAGCCCGCCGATTCCGACGAGGGCTTCGAGACGCTCCTTGCCGACCTCGTCGGCTCCGTCGACGGAAGCGGCGACTCCGATGTTGAGCGCGTCGTCGTCTCGACCACCCGCGTCCTCAACGCCGCCGTACAGGACCGCCTACCCGACTGCACCAACGTCGTCGTCCCCGGCGTCGGTCTTTCGCCTGACCTCGCCTACGCCGGCGACGAGAACCTCGTCGCGGGCGGATGTGTCGACCACCGTGGGCGCGTCACGGAACCCCTTGAACTCGCCGAAGTACCCTCGCACGATGTCGTCGCCGTTACAGCCAAGTTCTCGACGCGTAATCCGTCGCTCGAAAGGGAGGCGTCGGATGTCCTCGACGCACCTACCGTCGCCCTCGGACACGAGTCGGGCGGCGCTCTCGGCTTTCCGTCGCGTGCCGAGACGACCGTCGCAAACGCCAAGTCGAAGCCCGTCTTCGAGGAGTTCGGGTCGTCCTTGCACGAAGCCCTCGACGAGACGGGTATAGACGCTCCGGTCTACTACCTCAAGGGCGACGCAGCGATGCTCTCGCGCGAGGCGGCGCGTGCGACGCCTGCTCACACGCTCCGTAGCGGTCCCGCTTCGAGTAGCCTCGGTCTCGTCGCGCTCACGGAACGCTACGCCGAAGTACCCTCCCTCACGAACGCTGTCTGTGTCGATATCGGCGGCACTACGACGGACGTGACGCTCGTCGAGGACGGCTTCCCGGCGCTCGCCGAGGGAATCGGCGCAGGATGCATATCGACGTTCTACGACGGCGTGGTCGCGGTCAACACGACCGCAGGCGGCGATACACGCGTTGATGAGGACGGTCTTACGGGTGTCCGTGACGGACCTGCTGTGGCTTTCGGGGGTCCGTCGCCCACGCCTACCGACGCGCTACACGTCCTCGGAGGGGTTTCAGAGGGCGACGAAAGCGCGGCGCGCGAGGCGCTATCGGAGCTCGGTGACCCCGAACAGGTCGCGGAGGAAACGGTCGACGAGTTCGTCTCCACCGTCGCTGAATCGGTGCGTTCGCTCGAAGGACACCCTGAAATCCCCGACACGGTCGTTCTCGGGGGTGCGCTCGCGGATGCGCTTGCCGAACGTCTCGCCGACGAACTCGACGAAATCGGCGACGTTGTCGTGCCCGAAAACGCCGCGGTCTGCGGTGCGGTCGGTTGCGCCGTCGCCTCGGTTAGCGTACGCACGCACGTCCACGTCGACACGGCGCGCGGCGAGATGACCGTGGCGTCGACGGGACCTGAGAAGATCGAGGAGGTTGAGAGCGGTGTAGAGTACGAAGAGGATGAGGCGCGTGAACTCGTACGCGTCGAAGCCGCCGAGGCGACGGGACGTGCGGGGGGCGATGCTACCCCCGAAGATATCGAGATAACGTCCTTCCGGTCGTTCAACGTAGTCGAGGACGGGCGCGTGGTCGGACAGATAACCGACGCGACCGCCCGTGCCGAACCGGGTAGGAGGGGACGATGACCCTCGCGCTCGTCTACCACGAGGACTACCTACTTCACGAGCACACGCCGACGCATCCGGAGCGCCGCGAGCGCCTGACGTACACGATGGACCAGCTCAGGGAGGAGGGCGCTCTCGACCATCCGGATGTCGAACTCGTAGAACCCCGTCCGACGGACGAGGACGAGATGCTCCGCGTCCACACGCCCGACTACGTCGGTCGTCTACAGAAGATGTCGCAGGAGGGCGGTGGCGCGCTCACGGTCGACACTCACGTTTCGGAGCACACGTGGGACTCGGCATTGCTTGCCGCGGGCGGCGTTATAGAGGGGGTCGACCGCGTGCTCGACGCAGAGAACGAAACCTCCTTCGTGATGTCGCGCCCCGGCGGTCACCACGCCTTCGCCGACCACGCACACGGCTTCTGTTTCACAAACAACACCGCCGTCGCTCTCAAGCACGCGCAGGAGAAGTACGACATCGACCGCGTTCTTCTCTGGGACTGGGACGCGCACCACTTCGACGGGACGCAGTCGATTTTCTACGACGACCCCTCGGTGCTCACGATGTCGACCCACCAGACAGGACGGACGCTGTTCCCTGGCACGGGGTATACCGACGAGATAGGTGAGGGCGACGGCGAGGGTTACAACGTCAACGTCCCACTTCTGCCCAAGACGGGCGACGACGGCTACGAACGCGTCGTCGAAGAGGTGTTCAAGCCGATAGCGCGGCAGTACGACCCCGACCTGATGTTCGTTGAGGCGGGGCAGGACAACCACTTCACCGACCCGATTACGGACCTCGGCGTGACCGCACAGGGCTACGCGTCTCTCATGGACGCCGCCGTCGAGACCGCCGACGAACTCTGCGACGGACGCGTCGTAGCGTCGCTCGCAGGCGGCTACGGTATCGAGGGCGGTCTTCCGTACACCAACCTCGCCGTCATCGCGTCGCTCGCCGGTATGGACACGTCGAACGTACGTGAACCCGCGACGTACGAACCCCCGACGGACGGACCGAGCGCCGACCGCGCCGTCGGTAAGGTCAAGGAGAACCTTGGCGACTACTGGGACCTCTGACGCGCGCCTTCCTCTCCGCCCTCCCCGCCGCTCATACCGTCGAGCGCGTCACCGCGCGTCATTATGCCGACGAGCGCACCGTCATCGACGACCGGAAGACGGTTGTATCCCGTACGTACCATAACACCTGCCGCCTCATCGAGCGGCTTTGTCGGTGCGACGACCCGCGGACTCTTGTTCATCACGTCGCGCACCTGCGTCGCGCCTATGTCGTGTAACGTCTCCTTGAGCAAGCCGTGTTTCTCCGCCCATTCGCGCCATGGAAACGCGCGCAGGGGGAGTTCGAAAGCCTCGAAAGGCGACGGAAGCCAGATGTTGGCGTCCTCCTGTTTCGTGTCGAGAAGGTCAAGCAGGTCCGCCTCGCTCACGACGCCGACAACCTCGCCCTCTTTCACGACGGGAGCGCCGCTTACGTCGTTCTCGCGCAGACGCCGCGCCACGACGCTCACCTCCTCGTCGGGTTCGCACGTCACCACCTCCGTCGTCATTACGTCTTCGACGGTCTTCATACCTGTACTCGTCGCGGGCGGCGGTTAACGGTTGCGGCACGTGTAGCTAAAAAACGTTTTTGACCCTACGCCAGATATATCAACCGTTTCCGCATACGTCACCGCATGAACACGAGAAGGTTCGTCGCTGTGGCGGTCTGCGCCTGCTTCGCGCTCGCGCTCGCGTCTACCGCCGCCGCGACCGCTGATATCACCGTAACGGTCGACGGCGAACAGGTAGACGACGGCGAGACGGTCGAAATCGGCTCGTCGACAACGGTCGTCAACGTATCGGTTGAGTCGGACGGCACTCTCACGTCGGTGAGGACGGAGTCCGGTTCG
>JBKHFQ010000092.1:0-5548 GCA_046540135.1 Halobacteriales archaeon | reverse complement strand
AGCCAAGGGCCGGATTTGAACCGGCGATGGGCGGCTCTGCAGGCCGCTGCATTAGGCCGGACTCTGCCACCTTGGCGCGTTCCGATATCGTGAACCATCTAACAAAAGCCTACCGACGTCGGACGGTCAGGTGTGTTCGCGGACGGCTTCGATACACCTCTCGGCGACCGCGTCGGCGTCGCGCGATGCGTCGACGACCACGAAACGGTCGTCTTCGTCGGCGAGTCTGCGGTAGTTCGCCGCGACATTGCGGAGGAAGTCGGCGCGTTCGTACTTGTCTTCGGTGTCCTTCCTTTCGAGCGCTGTTTCAACCGGAACGTCGAGAAGGAGCGTCAGGTCGGGGTACACGGTCCACGGTTCGTGGACGCCGCGTACCCAGTCGAGGGCGTCTTCGAAACGGTCGGAGAGCGTCGCGCCTTGGTACGCGTAACGCGAGTCGACGTAACGGTCGCAGACGACGAGCGAACCGTCCTCGAGCGCGGGACGGACGACACGGCGCAGGTGGTCGGCGTGGTCAGCGGCGAAGAGAAAAAGGTCGGATAGGGGTTCGGAGTTCTTATCGGAGACGGCGCGTTCAACGGCTTCCCCGAGCCACGACTGCGTCGGTTCGCGTGTGAATACCGCGCTGTCGAACTCGTCGCGTAGGGCGTCGACGACCGTAGTCTTCCCGGCGCCGTCTATACCTTCGAGGGTGACGAACATGACCCGAATCCGTCCGCACGGCTATTCTTTGTTCCGGTCGCTCGTTACCGCCCCAACGTTTATTCTATGACAGGGTGTAGAGGCGCCTATGCAACCCAACGTCGGCGGATACGACCGTCTCGGCAGGTTGGTCGTCGGTGTCGTCCTCCTTCTCGTGTCTGTAGCCGGCTACGCAGGGTTCGTGCGTCTCGCCTTCGGACCCTTCCCGCAGGCTCTTACCGCGGTTTTCGTCGGCGTTGTCGGCATCGTCCTACTGGTCACGGCGGCGACACGGCGGTGTCCGCTGAACACGGTCGCCGGTGTCGACACCTCCGAACGAGGACGGGACTGAGCCTCACCCGTCCTCGTCCGCCCATTCGCCGATGCCTGCGGGGTCAAGATGGACGTGTACGTCACCAACATCTTCGACGGACCGGACACGGTCGACGACATCGCTCTCTATGTCGTGCGCCTCGTAGACCGTGTGCTCTCCGTCGACCTCGGCGTGGGTTTCGACCTCTATCTCCGTTCCGTCGTAGAAAGCCTTGAAGTCGTGGAGACCGCGCACTTCGGGATGCGAGAGAGCCGCCTCGCGTATCTCATTCTGTTTTTCGGCGTCGGGCGCGGTTCCGACCAAGTAGTCGACGTTCTCGCGTCCTATATCGATACCTTGGTAGACGACGATAACGGAGACGAGACCGCCTGCGAAAGGGTCGAGTATCGGGTGTCCGAGCGCGACCCCGACGACGCCTATCGCCGCGGCGACCGACGTGTAGACATCGTTCAGACAGTCCTTTGCGAGCGCGTGCAGAGCAGGCGAACCTACGCGCTCGTTGACGCGGACGGTGTACCTGTACAGGACGTACATGGAGACAAGGGCGAACGCGAGCGCCGCGACCATGGTGCGCCATCCCTCGATGTCAACATCGGGACCGCGTACGACTCCCATCGCGGACTCGTACAGGAGCGTCAGACCTAGCAAGCCGATGATGGCACCGACGAAGAGCGCCGCGAGCGGTTCGAGACGTCCGTGACCGTGAGGATGCGTCGCGTCCGCCTCGTCGTACGACGCCCCGCCCCAGACGAGGACGACCACCGACGCGACGAGGTCGGCGACCGAGTGTGCGGCGTCGGCGACGAGCGCGAGACTACCGAAGGCGACACCGACGATGCCTTCGACGATAACCTTCGCGGCGTTACCCGCGACGTTCACCCACGAGGCGCGCACGAAGTCGTCGCGGTCGTCGGTTTCCTCCATCGTGTCCCCGTCGTCCGGCACGAACAAAACAGCTTCGTTTATTGAGGATGCGTTACAGCTCCGCCTCGTACTCCGTCGTGTGGACGCTTCCGCCGTCACAGAGAACGCTACTCTTGAGGCGGAGGCGTGACACCTCGAATCCGCCGAGTGTCACGTCGTCGTGTTCCTCGACGAAGCCGAGAACCTCGCTCCTCCCGCGTCCGCTGTTCATTCGCGCCAAAGTGACGTGTGGGACGTAGTCGTGTTCCGCTTCGTCCGCGAGTCCGCGCCCTACGGTCGCCTCCTCCAGCCCGTCGTGGAGGCGCGTGAGTTCGTCGGCACCCTCGCGGACGCCGACCCAGACGACGCTGACGTAGTCGCGTGACGGGAAGACGCCCGTGCCGCCCACCTCGACGCGGAACGGTTCGACACACCCAGCCGCCTCGTCGACGGCTCCCTTGACCGCCTTGAGGCGCGACTCAGGCGTGTCGCCGACGAACTTCATGGTCAGATGCGCCTGTTCGGGCTTAGTGAAACGCAGGTCGGCGCGCGTCCCACGCAGGTACGACTGGAGGTCGCGGACCTTCGGTTCGAGTTCGGGCGGGAGGTCGACGGAGACGAACAGACGCGGCATTATTCCTCCGAACCGTAAGCCGCGCCGAAAGCCGAAAAGAACGACGCCAGACCGACAGCGACGAGAACACCCGTCAGGTCCCACGGTGTCGTCGTCGCCTGCCAGACGCCGAACGTTATCGCCACGCCTATAACGACGCCGAAGACGGCGGACACGAGGCTGTTACGCAGATGTTCGTCCATATGTCCGGGTTGTACACGGAGGGTATCAACCTGACGGTGTTCCGGATGCCAATGTCGAACGGCAGGTAGGTGATAATCTTTGATTAACACTACACACAACCGACCGATATTTAACTTGGCGACGGTAAGTAGCGGATAATGACCGACTACGTTATCATCGGCGACGGTATCGCGGGCGCGACCGCCGCCGAGACGTTGCGGGAGAACGACGAAGACGCGTCGATAACCGTAATCACCGACGAGCCGGAGCCGCTGTACAACCGCATCAACATCAAGGAGTTTGCGAAGGGCAAGATGGCGGAGGACTTCATACAGATACACGACGACTCGTGGTACGACGAACGCGATATCGAACTGATGCTCGACACCCGTGTCTGGAAGGTTGAGGCTGACGACAACACGGTCGTCCTCCACAACGGCGACGAACTCGGCTACGACAAGCTTCTCGTTGCCGCCGGTGGGACGCCGCGCGACCTTCCCGTGCCACACTCCGACGCCGACGGGATACACAGTTTCTGGACATTCATAGACTCGCGCAAGATACGCCGCGACGCCGAGGACGCCGAGGCAGGTATCGTGGTCGGGGCGGGTCTTCTAGGCATCGACTTCGCGTTCGCGCTCGCCGAGAACGACGTACCGGGCAAGTACCTGATGCGCGGCGACCGTTGGTGGCGTTACGCGATGGACGAGGAGGGAGCCGAAATCATACACGACGAACTCCGCGAGGCGGGCGTCGAACCCGTCTTCGGGGAGGGCGTCGACCGTTTCGAGGTCGACCGTATGGGACACGTCACCGACGTCGTCGGTTCGACCGGAACGCGTTACGACTGTGACATCGCGGGTGCATGTATCGGTCTCGACCTCAACACCGGAATCCTCGACGGCACGCCCGCGGAGACCGACGAGGGTATCATCGTCGACGAGTATATGCAGACCGACGACCCCGACATCTTCGCCGCGGGCGACATCACCGAGTTCTACGACGTACTCGTCGGCGAGCACAACATCAACGGTTCGTGGGACTCGGCACAGGAACAGGGCGAGGTCGCGGCGCGCAACATGTACGCGAGTGAGGAGGGCGACAAGATGAAGGAGTTCTCTATCGTACCCAAGTACTCCGTCTCGCACTTCTCGATGCCGTTCATGTCGCTCGGAAGCCCGACGAAGGGCGACGAGTTCGCATCGCGCAGATACGGCGAAAAGGAGCACCGTAGACTCGCTTTCAAGGACGGAAGGCTCGTCGGCGCGGTTCTCGTCGGCAACGTCCGCCCTGTCGGCTCTCTCACGCGCGTAATCAAGGAGCGCGCAGAGGTCGTCGACGATAAGGATGCTCTTCTCGAAGAGCGGATAGACCTCGACGGAGTTCTCGACGGCTGACGACCTTAGAAATAAGTACGTGACGCCTTAATACAGGGTAGAATGGAGAACGAAACCCGGAAAGGAGGATGTGCGGATGCCACGTGAGGACTACCAAGACCGTCTCGAAGGGCTACGCGACGATGTCGTAGGTATGAGCGACCTCGTACTCGAACGTCTCGACATGGGTATGGAGGCGTTGGAGACGAAGGACGAGGACCTTGCGTGGGAGGTCATCGACGGGGACGCCGAGGTAAACGAACGGTACCTCGAAATCGAACAGGAGTGCGTTGACCTAATCGCTCTGCAACAGCCCGTTGCGGGCGACCTGCGCCTCATAGCGGCGTCGTTCAAGATAATCACAGACCTCGAACGTATCGCTGACCTCGCGACGAACCTCGGCGACTACACCCTTGACGCGCGCCGTACCTACTTCTCCGAGGTCGACATACAGGAGGTGGGCGAGTTCGCCTCCGGGATGGTTGATGACGCCGTCTCGGCGTACGAGAACGAGGACGTTGACGCTTGCTACGAGATAGACGAACGCGACGACGAACTCGACGCGCGGTGCGAGGAGGCGAGCGAGCGTATCATGCGTGACCTGATACAGGGGATAGACGTCGAAACCGATGACGAGGTCGAACTTCTGCTGGAGGAGACGTCGCGCCTCCTTCTGACGATACGCGACCTCGAACGCGTCGGTGACCACGCCGTCAACATCGCCGCACGGACGCTGTACATGCTCGAAAACGACGACGAACTCATCTGGTGATGCCGTCGCCGTCGCTCGCGCTCCGTGTGCCGTTACAGCGCACCGAGGAGGTGATTAGCGAGGCACGCGAACGCGGCGTCTACGACGACTCGCGTAGCGTCCGGCGCGTCGGCGACCGGACCGAGGTTCCCGTGACGCGTCGGTTCGGCGGCTACGAGACGGTCGAACAGGACGAACCCGTCCGGAGACGCTTATCGCTCGGCGACTACGTCGACGACCCACCGCCGTTCTCGATTGTCGGCGATGTTGCTCTCGTCCATTTCGGCGATGCCGACGAGGAACGCGAGAAAAATGTCGCCGCGGCACTCGACGAACTACACGGCGTCCGCGTCGTACTCGCGCACGAGGGCGTTGAGGGCAAGACGCGCGTCCCAAAGACGAGGCACGTCGCCGGGAAACGGGACGTCGAGACGGTCCACCGCGAGAACGGCTTCGAGTTCGCGTTGGACGCCTCGCGCGTTATGTTCTCGGTCGGCAACGCCGAGGAGCGCGTGCGAATCCGCGACGCTGTCTCTTCCAACGAACGCGTCTTCGACACCTTCGCAGGTATCGGCTACTTCGCCGTTCCTACGGCGGTAGGCGGTGCGGAGGTGGTCGCCGCGGAGATACGCCGGACAGCGTACGACTACCTCGTCAAGAACGCGCGCAGAAACGGCGTCGCTGATAGTCTTGACGCAAGGCACGCC
>JBKHFQ010000091.1:0-5653 GCA_046540135.1 Halobacteriales archaeon | reverse complement strand
CGACGTCGCGCGTCGACGAGTCAACGCCGAGGACGCGTAGGACGTTCAACGCCTGCCCGCGCGGGATGTGGTCGACGACCGTGCCGTTCCGTATCGGGCGTATCTTTAGCTCCTCCATCTACATCACCGTGTCGAGTACCGCCATGCGTACCGGCACGCCGTTGTGCGCTTGTTCGAAGTACTTTGCATGCGTCGTCTCGTCGACGTCGGGCGCGATTTCGTCAACGCGCGGAAGCGGATGCATTAGAACGAGGTCGTCGCGCGCCTGTTCGAGCGTCTCGGTCGTGACACGGTACTCGCCCGCGACCTTCTCGTACTCCTTCTCGTCGGGGAAACGCTCCTTCTGGATGCGCGTTGCGTACAGGACATCAAGGGAGCCGATTACGTCGTCAACACCGTCAACCTCTTCGAACTCAACGCCGGCGCGTTCAAGCCCGGTACGGACGTTTTCGGGGACGCGTAGCGACGGCGGCGATACGAACGTGATACGCGCGCCGAACTTGGAGAGCGCGAGCGCGAGCGAATGTACGGTGCGTCCGTACTTGAGGTCGCCCATGATGCCGACGTGTAAGTCACCGAGCGGCACGTCAACATTCTCGCGGACGGTGTACAGGTCGAGGAGCGTCTGCGTCGGGTGGTGCCCCGCGCCGTCGCCCGCGTTAATGACAGGAACGTCGACGAACTCCGACGCGAGACGTGCCGCACCTTCGCGCGGATGGCGCAGGACGAGGGCGTCGGCGTAGCCCTCGACGACGCGGACGGTGTCGGCAAGCGTCTCACCCTTCTGGACGCTCGAAGACTCAACGCTTCCCATGTCGACCGTGTCGCCGCCGAGACGTTTCATCGCCGCATCGAAGCTCATGCGCGTCCGCGTCGAAGGCTCAAAGAAAAGAAGTGCGAGTACACACCCGTCAAGGGAGTCCGTCTCCTCGATTTCTGCGGCGCGGTCAAGGAGACGGACGATGTCGTCCTTCGACATCTCCCTCGTATCTATGATGTCCATCCGTCGGTGGGAGGTACGCCGCGGTAAAAAACTCTGTGTTCGTCGTTAGGTCACGAGGTCGAGCATTGCATCGCGCGGCGACTCCGCCTTTACGACGCCGCTTGCGACGAGAACGCCCTCAGCACCGAGTTCACGCGCCGCGTCTACGTCGTCGCCCGACGTTATCCCCGCGCCGCAGAGGACGGGTACGTCGCCGACCGCGTCGACAGCTTCGACGGTACCGGTGATAACGTCGGGGTCCGCCTTGCTCACGGGCGTGCCGGTACCGATGAGTTCCGGCGGTTCGACGGCGACTGCGTCAGGTCCGAGCGCGGCGGCGGCGGCGGACTGCGCCGGGTTGTTGGCGCAGACAACCGTTTCGAGTCCCGCCTCGCCCGCGGCAACGACCGCGGCGTCTATCTCGGCGAGTCGGATACGTCTCTCCGAATGGTTGAGAAGCGTTCCCGTCGCACCGGCGCGCGCCATGGCGTCGGGATGCGTCGCACCCGTGTTGCTACCGTATTCGACGCCGTCGACGCCCTGGGCGAACGTCTCGACGCCCGTCTCCGCGACGGCGCGAACGTCAACGGCTTGCGGAGCGACGGCGACGCGCGCACCCGTCTCGTCGGCTACGTCGCGCGCCGCCTCAGCGACGCGCACCGCGGCATCACCCGTGCCCGCCTCGTACGTCTTGAGGTTGACGAGTAGGAACATCAGTCCTTGCGCTCGATTATGTCGCCGACGGTGTAGCCTCCCGACGAGTCGTCGGTTTCCCATTCTTCGCCGCCAACCTCCTCCGTGAGCGAGACGCCGAGTTCGGATTCGAGCTTCGCGCGCACGTCCTCGTCGGGACGCATCTCGCCGCGCTCTATCTTACGGATGAGACTTAGCTTCTCGTTGAGTTCGTCGGCGAGGTCTTCCTGTGTCAGCCCGGCGTTCTCGCGCGCGTTACGGACGCGGCTGTCGTAGTCGGGGGCGAGCGTACCGAGTTCGTCGAGAGGGTCGTGCGACGGTCCACCGCCGGACGAGGGCGGCGACTGTTTGGTCGTCCCGCCACCCCTCGACGAAGAGTCGGACGAACCGGGTTCAGTCGACTTCTTGCTCTTCTCACGTTCCTCGTCGTGCAGAACGGTGCCGAACTCCGTACAGTTCGAACAGACTTCCAGTTGCGTGCCTTCGGTCTGTATCGTTGTCGGGTCGTCGGTCTCGGCACCGCACATCTCACACTGCAAGATTGTTCACCGGCGGAACAAACGACGCAGACGCGTAAAGTGGTTTCGGCTGTTCGTCGGATACACAAGAAAGTTAAGCCGCGCCGAAAAACGCCGACCGTGACCAACCTACTCATACGCGCAGTCTGGTTCGTCTTCGTCGGCATCTGGGCGACGCCGGTACTGCTGTACGTCGCGTGGTTCTGTAACCTGACCATCGTACTCCTCCCCGTCGGGGTAAAGCTCATCAACTACGCTCCTTTCGTGGCATCGTTAAAACGGAGCGACGAACGCGTCGAGATAGAAGGCGGCAAGGCGCAGGCATCGCTCCCCGTCCGCGCCGTCTACTTCGTCCTTATCGGCTGGTGGCTGAGTCTACTCTGGATAACCGTGGCGGCTTTCTTTACAGTCTCCATCATCGGCTTCCCTATCGCGGTCACGATGTACTCGTCTCTGCCATACGTGACTTCGCTCTACAAGATATAGGGGCGGTCAGGACGACTACCGCGTTATCTTCTCACGACTGACCGCGATACTCCCCGGAGTGATGATGACCTGGTCGTCGCCCTTCTGAACGATGTCGCCGCCGACCTCGTCAGCGACCTTTCGGAACTCTCCCATCAGGCTCTCGAAACGTTTGTCGTTCGACGCGAAGTGAGAGATGTCGGCAAGGACGATGTCGCCGTCGTAGACGAGGTCTTTGACATCCATGACGCCTTCCTGTCCGCGGAGTTCGGCGATATGCACATGCCGGCGTACTTCGGGGCGTACGACCTCATCCTCGTACTGTGCGAGGTCAAGTTCCTCGTACTCGTCGGCGGTCCGGCGTTCCCCCTGTCCCAGAAGCTTCTCAACTATGCTCATGGCGAAAACGTCGCCGTTCCGACTAATAACTCTTCGTCAGACGCTCGTCACGCGCCGTGCGCCTCAGGGTTCAAACTCCCAGAGGTCGTCGCCGACGTGGTAGATAGACTCGACGACGCGTCCTTCGTCGCCCACCATGTCGTCGCCGTCCGTAAGCGCGCGTCCGACGGCAAGCGGCTTCCCGTGGTTCTCCTCGACGACGACGACGAGGTCGTCTTCCTCGATATTGTCGTCCGCGTCGACGACGCCGGGGCGCATC
The DNA here is from genome assembly GCA_046540135.1 of Halobacteriales archaeon. GTDB lineage: Archaea > Halobacteriota > Halobacteria > Halobacteriales > Halorutilaceae > Halorutilus. Next base: position 2,337 of record JBKHFQ010000091.1, on the reverse strand, counting down.
ACGTCCGCGCCGTTTGTTACGAACTCAACCGCGCCCGCGTCGACGGTGACGAGAGCGTCGTCGGGTTCGAACGCGAGAGCGCCCTGTACGGTCACGAAGTAGTCGCCGTCGACACGGACGACGAGGGGTTCGCCGTCAACGAGGTACAGGTCGGGTCCGTCGTCCACCTCCGCCTCCTCTATACTTGCGCCGTCGGCGGGCGCTACGCCGAGCGCGTCGCTCAGGGCGTCACGTACCTCGTCCGCCTCGTCGTCGCGCAGATGGTGTCGGGAGCGTATCTCCATAGATGCGACGGGACGGCGCGGCGGTTAAACGTTCCGTCCACGGGTTCGTCGGAGACAAAACGGTTATACGCAGGGGAAACGTTTCTGGGGACAAGATGGTTGGCACCGGAACACCGAGCAAGGGTAAGAGGCAGAAGAAGACACACGTGAAGTGCCGCCGTTGCGGCGAGAAGAGCTACCACACGACGAAGAAACGCTGTTCCAACTGCGGCTTCGGCAAGTCGTCGAAACAGCGTTCGTATAGCTGGCAGGAAAAGACGGGCGATAACTGAGGATGCAGGAGAAATGCGGCGTCGTCGGTGTACGTCTCTCGGAGGGCGACGCCGCGCTCCCGACCTACTACGCGCTGTATGCCCTCCAGCACCGCGGACAGGAAGGCACGGGTATTGTAACCCACGACGGCTTCCAGCAACACTCTAAGAAAGGTCTAGGTCTCGTCGCAGAGGTCTTCGACGACGATGACATCGAACATCTACCCGGACGCGCCTCCGTCGGGCACCTCCGTTACCCCACAGCGGGCGAGATAGACGAGCGTTCGTGTCACCCCTACACAGTCACGTCGAAACGGGGTTCGCTTGCGCTTGCGCACAACGGGACGTTGGTCAACACCGACGAGGTGCGCGCCGAGTTTGAGGAGCGCGGGCACACGTTCTCAACGAACTCCGACACGGAGGTAATGGTCCACGAACTCGCGTCGAACCTCGTAGAGGACGATCTCCTCGGAGCCATAGAGACGACGATGAGACGCATCCGTGGCGCTTACTCGCTCACCCTGATGCACGACGACCGCGTCGTAGGCGTACGCGACCCTCTCGGCGTCCGTCCGCTCTGTATCGGTAAGCTTGACGACGGCTACATCGTCGCGTCGGAGTCCGTCGCAATCGACGTACTCGGCGGCGAACTCATACGTGACGTACGACCCGGTGAGGTCGTCGTTCTGGACGAGGACGGCGACGGTTTCGACTCGTACCAGCTTTTCGACGAGCGCCCCGCGCACTGCTTCTTCGAGTACGTCTACTTCTCGCGCCCCGACTCGACGATAGACGACCGCCTTGTCTACGACGCACGACGCGAGATGGGGCGTCTCCTCTACGAGAACCACGGGGTTGAGACCGACATAGTCTCGCCCGTTCCGGACTCGGGGCGCGCGTTCGCGAGCGGGTACGCCGAAGCGGGCGATATGGAGTACTCGGAGGCGTTGATGAAGAACAGGTACGTCGGGCGTACTTTCATCATGCCGACGCAGGACGCACGCGAGACTGCGGTACGTCTCAAACTCAACACGATGGACTCAAACATCGAAGGCAAGAGCGTGACGCTCATAGACGACTCCATCGTGCGCGGAACTACATCAAGCCAGCTCGTCAAGCTACTGCGTGACAGCGGCGCGTCGGAGGTTCATTTCCGCGTGGGTTCGCCGCCTATCGTCGCGCCGTGCTACCTCGGAATCGACATGGCGTCCCGCGACGAACTCATGGCGAGCGAGAGGACGGTCGACGAGATACGCGACGAAATCGGCGCGGACTCGCTTGAATACCTGACGGTTGACGATATATCGGAGGCTCTCGACATGTCGCGCGATGAGATGTGCACCGGATGCGTTACAGGCTCATATCCGGTCGATGTTGAAGGCGAGATCTACGAACGCGCGACGAGCGGAAACAGGGCAGGCGCGGACTGACTAGCCGACACAGCCGATAAATAGCTTCTGACCGTCACGACGCTCAACGTACCACCCTTCCTTCCCGCATTCAGTACAGACAAACTTCTCCTGCTTGCTAACCTTCCGGCTCCCTTCCTCGCGTCTGAGTTTTCCGCCACAGGTGCAGTTTAGCTCCATAGCTAATTCGGCTTCTAAGTACCGAGTTCGTATATAGCTTTGGTGGAGATGTAGGTCACCTGCCAAAGCAGGGGCAACGGGTAGCCACTCTCCGTCAGCCGTCTGACCGCGTGCATCGAATACGAAAGGTTAAACTTTGGCGTCGATGTACGAAAGGATGCGCGTGGGTAGCCAAGCCAGGCCAACGGCGCAGCGTTGAGGGCGCTGTCCCGT
>JBKHFQ010000090.1:0-5723 GCA_046540135.1 Halobacteriales archaeon | reverse complement strand
CCTCCTCAACGAGGCAGGTGGTGTCGTACGCCTTGTACGTGAACTTACGGTCGACACGGCTCTCTTCGAGCGCCGCCTCGTCCACCTCGCCGAGTTCGCTCCGCGTCGGATGTAGGTAGCGTCGGAACTCGTGCGTCGCGTCGTCCTCGTCGCGGATTCGCGTAGGACAGTCGCAGAAGAGTTTCGTCTCGGTATCGAGCTGCTGGTGTATCTCCAGACCAGCCTTGAGACCGAGTTCCTCGTAGTCGTGTTCCATGTTCGTCGGTGGAACGGACGCGTCAAAACAGTACCGTTCGTCATCACCTTCTCTCGAAGACGAGGTCGTCGGGTTCGCCGCGGAGGACGAACACGTCGAAGCCGTGCGACTTGAGATGCGCGACGACGCGCTCCTGTTCACGCGATAGACTGCTCGTTCCGCGCTTTACCTCAACGAAAGCCTCGCCGTCAGGTCGCCAGCCGTCGCCGAATGAGCGTTGTCCGTTGTCGCGTACGAGGAAGTCCGGCACGCCCGCCAGACCGTCGGTCTTCCGCGCTACCTCGTCGGTGATGTCCGGATAGAGGCGGACTAACGCCTCTTTTCCTCCCCGGATATCGAGGCTGTGGTCGTCGCACCAGTCGATGAAGGCTTCCTCGAACTCACGTCCGGCGTCCTGATTTCTCGCCGCGCGTTCGCTCGCCTCGGAGACGCCCCGGATCTTTGCGTGTTCCCATACGCGTTCCTCGACGCCGAGTAGGCGCGCCGCACCGTGTTCGGCGAGCGTAGGGAGTGTGGTCGCCACGGCATCGGCAACATCGGCGCGTTTGCGTATCTCGCGGTGGTCAACGGCGCGTCGGGCTAGCCTTTCTGTGAGAGCGTCGCGCGTATCTGAGTCGGTACGCGTCTCTGTGTCGACAACGGAGCCGCGTCGACCCGTCGCGGCGTAGACGTGGCGGCTCTCGGAGCGCTCGGCGCGTGCAAGTTCACGGGCGTGGTACTCGCCGATGAGGTCGCGCGCCTCCGGTAGAGGGGCGACAGTCTCAACCTCCGTGTCGGCGGTACCACCAATCTCGTCAACGACCGAGCGCGCAACCTGGTCGGCGTTGGAGACGGACGGAGCCCCGACGACGAACTCACCCGCGCCTTCGTCTACCTCCACCTCAACGACACCGCAGGCACGGACACGGTCGAGACGGTCGACGTAACACGCGAAGCAGAGAGGAACGCGGCTCTCGCTGGGAACGGAGTCGGTTACGGCGAAGGCGGCGTCCCCGCAGTCGGTGCAGGCGTCGTCGGTCGGTCGGAACACGCCGAAGATACACGGTCGGCGAGCAAAAGCGCGACGAACCCGCACCGTCATTACGCGCCGACGCGTACGCCGCTTATGCGCGTAACCAACCTGACAGAGGGGTCAACCGAGTTCACGTCGAACGCGTTTCTCGTCGAGGGGGACGGAAACGACCGTTCGGTTCTTGTCGATGCCGGCAACGACGAGGTCGTACTCGAACGTCTACGTGAGCGCGGCGGCGTCGACGCCGTCGTCCTGACACACACCCACGGTGACCACGTCGGGGTTCTCGACAACGTCCGCGACGAGTTCGGTGTCGAGACGTGGGGCTACGACGCGTCGTCGCGTTACGTTAACCATGCGCTCGCCGAGGGCGACACGTTAGAGATGGGGGGAGCCCGGTTTGTAGTCTGGTATACTCCTGGACACAAAGACGACCACGTCTGCCTCTACTCGCGCGAGAGGGGCGTCCTCTTCGCGGGCGATCTGGTCTTCGCAGGCGGTTCGTTCGGACGCACGGACCTTGACGAAGGCGACCGCGCTACGCTCGTCGGGAGCATCGAGAAGGTTCTCGAAAGCGCCGACGAAATCAAGGAGTTACATACGGGACACGGTCCATCGGTGCGTGAGAACGCGCGCCGGCACGTCGAAGCATCTCTCAGGAACGCACGCGGAACTCGCTAAACAGTTCCACCGCTCGCCGCGGGTATGATACGTATCTCGTCGTCGTCGCTGACGGTGGTATCGACGCCGTCAAGGTCCCTAACGTCCTTTCCGTTGACGTAGACGTTTATGTACTCCTTGACCTCGTCGCCGTCAAGGACATCCTCTTCTAGTTCAGGTCCGTGTTCGTCCGAGTAGGCGCGGAGAGCGTCAAGTACGGTGTTGCCGTCAACATCCACGTTCTTCGAACCTCCGGTTTCGCTCAGGACAGCCGGTATACGTATCGTAGGCATGGTCCGTATAGCCGCGTGAGACCCAAAAGTCAATCGGATTCGACGACGACCTCCTCGTCTTCGAACCCTTCGCCGGTCCAGAGCCACGAACCCACGAAAGGCTCGTCGGGTCCGAGCGAGACGATGACGTACGAGTGTCCGGGCCAGTTTGCGCGCGCCGCATCGGTCTCGCTTGGCTCTTCGGGTCCTTCGGGATGCGAGTGGTAGAATCCGACCACGTCGCCGCGCTCCTCAACGTCGTCTATCGCGGCGAGTTGGTCCTCCGGCTCCATGAGGTAGTTGACGCGCGGCGTCTCGCTCACGTTCTCGACACGCCGGACGAACTCGACGCGTCCTTCGTCGGAGTCGCCACCGAGGACGCCGCAGATTTCGTACGGCTTGCCCTCGCGTGCGTGTTCGATAATCTCGTCGTATGCGTCGGATTCGAAGGTTGCCATCAGCGGGGATAGATGGCGGCGGTAGTAGTAGGTTGCGAAGAGTTTCGTGAGCCATGCGTAGCATGGCTTCGCAAATCGGAGATTTGCGGGCTGTCGAGCGAAGCTCGACAACTCTAACAGGTCCAGAGGGTTACGGTGGGATGGGACGGCGCGGATTTGAACCGCGGTCTATGCCACCCGAAGGCACAAGGATACCAAGCTACCCTACCGTCCCTCGGTCAGAATAACCGTGATATACATGTCAGTCTTTCGGTCTCAGGCTCTCGGACGACCTGCTGAGGAACCAGACGAAGCCCGCGCCTAGGACCGCAAACGCCGCGACGACGACGCCGACGACCTGAAACCCCTCGAAGACGAACGAGAATACGAGCGACAGCAAGGCGGCGAGTCCGAGCACCAAGACGACCGCAACGTCCACACGAGGAATGTCATCGGTTTCCGTCGTGGGTGGCTTCATAGGCTGGGAGAGGGACTCGTCGACATCGACAGACTCCTCGGTCTCCTCGTCGTTCTCGTCGCCGACGGAGAGTTCGACGGTTGCGGTGTCGGAGCCGTAGTCCGACGTGAGTTCAAGCTCGCCGTCGACGCGCCCCGGCGTCGGACCGACGACGACCTCTACGGTCTCTTCGTCCTCAACGTAGACGTTGTTCGCCTCCGCGGACGTATACGGCTCGGCGTCGCCTTTGACGGAAACGTGTACGTGTTTCGGGGGTCCGTCGTTGACAATCTTGACCTCGAAGCTTTCGGTGGTGCGCAGGACCGACGACACCGGGCGGACGCCTTCTTCGTCGAGGTTGACGAGGAGTCTTGTCACTATTTATCCCGTTTCGTTGGGGTCCGTATTAAGCTTCATGTTGTTGGCATTCGTCCGTCATACATGGAGTTAGCCTGGCACAGGCGGGACCTACGCGTCGCCGACAACACGGCTCTGTCGCACGCTTCGGACGTGCTTCCTGTCTTCGTACTCGACCCCGCGGTTCTCCAGCACGCGTCGCCGTCGCGTGTCTCCTTCCTCCTCGACGCTCTGCGCTCGCTACGCAACGACTACCGCGAACTCGGTGGCAGTCTCGTCGTCGAATGCGGCAATCCGCGCGACGTACTCCCGCGCCTCGCCGACGAACACGGCGCGGACGCCGTTGTCTGGAACCGCGACTACTCGCCCCTCGCCCGCGAACGCGACGAGGAGGTGGACGATGCTCTCGGCGACGCGGGTGTCGAGACGCGGACCTACGCCGACGCCGTTCTGCACGAACCCGACGAGATATTCACGAACGCGGGAGACCCGTACTCCGTCTTCACGTACTACCACAGGAAATGGAAGGACCGCGACAAGGACGCGCCGCGTGGCACACCTCACGAAGTTCGTGACGCCGAAGACGACGGTATACCCACAGTCGGCGAACTCGGTTTCGAAGCTCCCGAAGCGAAGGTTCCGGAAGCGGGAACCGAGGCGGCGCGTGAACTCCTCAACAGCTTCCTCGCGGACGACATCTACGACTACGCCGAGTTACGCGACTACCCGGCGCGTCGGTGTACTTCGCGTCTATCGCCGCATCTCAAGTTCGGTACTATAGGCGTACGCGAGGTATGGGAGGCGACCGAACGCGCGAAGGAGGTGACGGCGGACGACGACCGCGAAAGCGTCGAGGAGTTTCAGGCACAGTTAGCGTGGCGCGAGTTCTACACGCAGGTGCTGTACCACAACCCCGGCGTGGTGACGGAGAACTACAAGGAGTACGAGAACGAGATAGACTGGCGCGACGACGATGACGAGATACGCGCGTGGAAAAGCGGCGAGACGGGTTACCCGATAGTGGACGCTGGCATGCGTCAGTTGCTCGATGAGGGGTTTATGCACAACCGGGTCCGTATGATAGTAGCGTCTTTCCTCACGAAGGACCTACTCGTCGACTGGCGCGTCGGATACGCGCAGTTCCGCGACCATCTCGTCGACCACGATACAGCGAACGACAACGGCGGGTGGCAGTGGGCGGCGAGTACCGGCACAGACGCACAGCCTTACTTCCGTATCTTCAACCCGATGACGCAGGGCGAGAGGTACGACGAGGAAGCCGAGTACATCAAGGCGCACGTTCCCGAGTTACGCGACGTGCCCGCGGAGAAGATTCATTCGTGGAACGAACTCAACGACGAGGAACGCGACGCACTCGCGCCCGACTACCCTGCGCCCGTCGTCGACCACTCGGAGAGACGCGACGAGGCGCTGGCGATGTTTGAGGAGGCGCGCGGCGAAGACGGCGACTAACGCGCCTCGGGTGGGAGTAGGTCAGGTATTCCGTCGTCTATCTCGTACGTCTCGTCGCACTCATCGCAGTACAGCGTCCCTTCGACAATCTCACCGTCCTCCTCCCTCGTCGCGTCAAGTTCGAGTTCACCCTTACAGACGGGACAGCACAGTATCTCCATCAGGTCTTCCTTCATACTTCACCAAACGGGTCCTCGCGGATTATAGTTTGCTCTCGCGCCGGACCAACGCTGACGGCGTAGAACGGAGCGCCGACCTCGTCTTCGAGATACTCGACGTAGTCGCGGGCGTTCGTCGGTATGTCGTCGTACGCCTCGACGGCGTCCCAGTCGACTCCGTCCCATCCGTTGAAGTCGCGGTACACAGGCTCACACCGCGCCCAGTCGTCCATGTCGGCGGGCATGGCTTCGACGCGCTCGCCGTCGAGTTCGTAAGCCTCGCAGACGCGGACGGGGTCGAGTCCTTCGAGAACGTCGATGCTCGTCAGCACGCCGCCCGTGAAGTCGTTGAGACGCGCCGCATGGCGAACCATCGGAAGGTCGAACCAGCCTACGCGGCGACGGCGTCCCGTCGTCGTGCCGTACTCCTCGCCAACCTCGACGAGGTGGTCGCCAACGTCGTCATCGAGTTCCGTCGGCAAGGGTCCGGTTCCGACGCGCGACAGGTACGCCTTCATGATTCCAACCGTCTCGCGGAGACGCGTCGCGCCGACGCCCGCGCCCGTACACGCGCCGCCGACGGTGGTGTTCGACGAGGTCAGGTAGGGGTAGATACCGTGGTCGATGTCGAGCGACGTACC
>JBKHFQ010000089.1:0-5766 GCA_046540135.1 Halobacteriales archaeon | reverse complement strand
CGAGGACGCCGAGAGCGAGGACCGCCCTGCGGTACAGGTCGGTGACCCGTATACGGAGAAGCTTCTCATAGACGCGACCCTGGAGATACGCGACTACGCACGTGCGGCACGCGACCTCGGTGCGGCGGGTCTCGCGGGCGCTTCGTCCGAGATGGCGGCGAAAGGCGGGTGCGGCGTACGTCTCGACCTCGACGACGTGCATCTCCGCGAACCGCTCAACGCCCTCGAAATACTGTTGAGCGAGTCGCAAGAGCGTATGCTGTTCGAGGTCGAACCCGGCGACGTGGACCTTGTTCTCGAAATAGCCGAACGGTACGACCTTGAAGCGAGCGTCGTCGGCGAGGTGACCGACGAGGGCTTCGTCGCCCAACAGGAAGGCGACACCGTTGTCGACCTCCCGCCCGAGTTCCTAGCAGACGGCGCGCCGACGCACGACCTCAAACGCGAGGAACCGGAAGAGAGTGAGATGCCTGCGCCGTACGAACCGACGCTCGAAGGAGTCCTCGATGCTCTCGCCGACCCTAACAACGCGTCGAAGGAGTGGGTCTACAGACAGTACGACCACGAGGTTGGGACGCGTACCGTCGTCAAGCCCGGCGACGACTCGGCGGTTTTGCGCGTCGGCGACCGCGGACTCGCTCTTTCGGCGGGGTGCGACTCCGAACGCGTCTCGGCGCGTCCGTACGACGGTGGATACGAGACGGTGGTCGAGAACGTCGCCAACCTCGCGGCGAAGGGGGCGCGTCCCCTCGCTTTCGTAGACTGCCTAAACTTCGGCAACCCGGAGCGTCCCGATGTCTACGGCGAGTTCGTTGATGCTGTGCGCGGAATGGGCGACGGGGCGCGCGATGTCGGCGTTCCTTTCGTCGGCGGAAACGCGTCGCTGTACAACGAGAGCGAGGAGTTCGGCACCGCCGTAAATCCGACACCGAGCGTCGGCGCGTTGGGCGTCGCATCCAACCCCGACGCACCGCGAGCGACGGTGGACGACGCGGCGGTAGGCACGCCGCTCCTGGTTCTTGACGCCACGGACGACCCGTCAGCGCTACGCGATATCGCAGACGATATAACAGCGAACGCTGAAGCGGCGCACGACGTTTCGACGGGCGGTGTAGCCGTCGCGCTCGCCGAGATGGTGGACGACAACGGCGTCCGCGCCTCCGTCGACGCGGACACGCTCTTCGACGCCGAACCCGGACGTATCGTCGTCGCGGGCGACCCCGACGCGTTCGGCGGCGCGTACGAGGTACGCCGCGTCGGTGAGGTGACAGACGGAGGCTTGACGCTCAAACTCGACGGCGACACGGTCGAACTCTCACGCGACCAGATAAGGGACGCGCGTTCGTCGCTCGAAGACGCAATGTAGGCGCCAAGTTTAATACAGGCGCACAACGAGTCGCGGTTAGATGTCGGAATCCTCGTCGGGACAACGTGAACCCAACAGGTCGTTGGGTCTCCTCGACGCGACGATGATAGGCATGGGGGCGATGATAGGCGCGGGCATCTTCGTCCTGACGGGTCTCGCCGCCGAGACCGCAGGACCCGCCGCCATACTTGCATTCCACTCAACGGCGTGGTAACGTCGTTCACGGCTCTTTCGTACGCCGAGCTTGCGAGTTCAATACCCAAGAACGGCGGAGGATACGCCTACGTCAACGAGGTTTTCTCGGACGTAGTTTCCTTCCTCATGGGCTGGATGCTCTGGTTCGCGTACATGATAGCGGGCGCACTCTACGCACTCGGATTCGGCTCCAACTTCATCGAGTTCTTCCACATCTACGACATCACGCTCCCCGGCGGACATACGCTGTACGCTCTCGGTGTGGTCGCAGTCTTCGTCGCCCTCAACGCCGTCTCGGCGAGCGCGAGCGGAGGTGCGGAGACGGTCGTGACGGTGATAAAGATAATAATACTCATCGTCTTCTCGGCGTTCGGTGCTTCGGCGGCGAGCGCGGGAGAGTTCACGCCATTCTTCACCCAAGGAGAAGCGGCGATCCTGTCCGCGATGGGTCTGACGTTCATAGCCTTCGAAGGCTACGACCTTATAGCGACGGTAACCGAGGAGGTGAAAAACCCGCGTAAGAACATACCCCGCGCCATCTTCATCAGCCTCGGCGCGACGCTCGTTATCTACCTCGTGGTGGTCTTCGTCGCCATAGGTACGCTCGGCGCTGAGCGACTCGGCGCGCAGGGCGAGACAGGTATAGCGGTCGCCGCGGGTAGCTTCATGCCCGAGTTCCCGCTCATCGGCGGCGGCGATTCCGTGATAGCCTTCGGGGCGGTGTTCTCGACCATAAGCGCCCTAAACGCCGTGATACTCGCCTCCAGTCGCGTCGCATTCTCGATGGGGCGCGAGGGACAGTTAGTCAAGAAGGTCGGTCAGCTACACCACCGATACGGTACGCCGTTCTGGGCTATAGTTGCGAGTTCTGCCGTGATGCTCCTGTCGGTTATGTACATACCTATACAGCAGGTGGGCAACCTGTCGAGCCTCTTTTTCCTCGTCTCGTTCGTGCTCGTCAACGCGAGCGTGATACGTCTACGCAGGGAGCGTCCCGACATGTCGCGCCCTTACGAGATACCATTTTACCCCGTGCCGCCGATACTCGGGATAGTCCTAAACCTCGTTCTCGGCTTCTTCATAGACCCCGTGACGTGGATGCTCGGAACCGCGTGGCTGTTGTTCGGTGTCCTCGTATACTGGCTACTACAGACACCACGTGTGACCGTCGACAGGCTAAAGGAGGGAGTTAACAGATGACAGGAAAGCTAAGAATCATAATAGCAGGCATGGGAAGGGTCGGCTACTACGCGGCGAAGACGTTGAAAGAACAGGGTCACGAACTCGTCGTCATCGAGGAAGACGGCGACAGGTGCGAAGAAATAAACGACGAGTACATAGCGACCGTGATAGAGGGCGATACAACCCGTCCGTCGGTGCTCCGCCAAGCGGGTCCTGAGAAGGCAGATGCCATCGCGGCACTCACAAACGACATGGCGGCGAACCTCGCGGCGTGCATGACGGCGCAGAAGATGAACGAAGGTATACGCACCGTGATGCGTGTCGACACGGAGATCGGCGACGAGTACGGCGAGATAGTTGACGAGGTCATCTTCCCTGAGCGGATAAGCGCCAAAGCCGCCGCCAACTCCGTGGTGGGTGAGGATATACGGACGCTCGAATCCGATACTGGTGATATCGACATACTCGAAGTACTCGTTGAGGAAGGTGCATCAGCCGAAGGAAGGACCCTTGAGGAGGTGAACTTCCCGAGAGGGTCGCTCGTAATCTCCGACTTCAACGGGGGTAGCATATCGAAGCCCGACACGCGTCTCGAAGCCGGCAAGAAGTACGTCATCGCGGTCGAACCCGGCGTAAAGGACGAGGTTGTCAACCTCCTCAGAGGCTAGTCACCGAAGGTCTCGACGAAGCCGCGTATGCTCTCGTCCGTTCCTGCTATCACGAGTTCGTCCCCCTCCTCGAAACGGAAGCCAGGTGCGAGATCGGTGGTAACGTCGCCCTCGCGCTCGACGGCTACGACCGTACATCCGGTTTTGGAGCTCACGTCCGCACCGCCGAGGGTTCTGCCCGTCAGCCTTGGTGCCTCCGTCTCGACGACCCTGACGTGCGAGGTCGTCGGTTCGTCGCCGTCGTTCAGAACAGCGGACGCCGTCATCTTACCCGTCATCTGAGCGAGCGAGACGACGTAGTCAGCGCCCGCCCTGTATATCTTGCTCACGGCTTCCTCGCGCTCACATCTTGCGGCTATGCTCGCATCCTCGTTCACGTCGCGGGTTACCAGGGTTGCGAACTCGGCGTCGGTGTCGTCCGGGACGGCGAATATCACCGAGTTTGCGTCTTCTACACCCGCAGTCTCCAACACCTCAGGCTCGGTTATATCGCCGACTACATCAACGCCTTCCTTGTGCTCCGAGTCTACGACTGTGTACGGTACGTCCGCCTCGTCGAGCGCGGCAACCACGCGCCTACCGACCTCCCCGTAGCCCGCGACGACCGTCTCGCCCCTCTCGTACCGGCGTACCTCGGAGGTCGTCACCCTCTCCAGCTTCTCGACCTCCTCCTCGCCGCCCGCGACCAGCAGAACGGTGCCGACATCAAGCGACTTTGAGGGCGGAACCGGGGACAGGAACTCGCCGTTCGACCAAGCGCCTATCACGTTGACGCCCGTGTCCTCGCGTAGCGAGCTCGAAGCAAGCGTCTCGTCGGTCAAGCCGCTACCTCGCGGTATCAGTAGTTCAACTATACGGAGGTCGTCGCCGACCTCTATATCCCCACCGACCTCTGTCGTGACATCCGCGGTCACGAGGCTGGCGAGTCCCTCACCTATCATACGTCTCGGCGAGAGGACGACATCCGCACCCGCGAGTTCGTGGTAAGGCGAGAGGTTCGGCTCCTCTACGACGCTGACGACCTTTACGTCCTCGTCTATCTCCTTCGCCGTAAGAACGATGCTCGTGTCGACGCGGTCAGAGACATCAGCGACGAGAGCCTTCGCATCGGTCAGGTTAGCGCCGCGGAGCGTCGACGCAGAGTCGGGCTGACCCTGTATCACCTCGTACCCCTCCTCGTACAGTTCCTTCGCCCTCTCGCGGTCGGGTTCGACCAGAACGTAACCCACGTCCCTCGACTTGAGCTGGCTCACGAGCGTCCCAACCCTCGGCGTGTACGTACAGATTACGACGTGGTCTGAGAAACCGTCCCCGACCGAATGAGGAACCGATGTGGAGAGGGCGTCACGTATCGCCGGGAACAGGAAGACAGGGAGCGCAAGGAATATCATCAACGTGCCGACCACGTCGATGATGATGACGAGGAGTATCATCTCGGTACTCGCCCAAGGCGAGTCAGCGCCGTATCCCGTTGTTGTGTACGTCTCGACGACGAACTGAACCGCCTCGACGTACCTCCTCGGGTCGTTTTCGAACACCGCCATACCGTACCCGTAGACGTACGCGAAGCCAAGGACGCTCCCCAGAAGCAACGTCAGGTAGTACACCGTCCTCTTACGCCATCTGTCCATGGTTGAGGGATGCGCCCCGCCGTCTAAATACTGGCGGGCGCGCCGAAGCGTGGGTTATATGCGTCTCGACGCGCGAGGCGTACACATGGGCTTCGAAGAAGGCGACAAGGTAATATTCAGGGACGAGTACCACGAGAAGGACGGCGAAGAAGGCGAGGTCGTACAGGTCAGCGAGACGATGTTCGGCGACGAAACATACACCGTCGAGGTCGACGACGAGACGATAGGCGGACTGGGCGAGGACCAGTTGGAAGCTGGCGACGAGTAGCTACGTCTCGGCGTTTCCTTCTTCCTCGACGCGGAATATCTCCGACGCGCTCCTGAGCGTCTCGTAGTCTTCCGACTGCGCGGCGTTCTTGAGAGCCTCGGTGGGCGTCGAGAGCAACTGACGGACGAGAGAGCTCGTCAGGTCGTCCACAATCTCACGCTCGCGGTCGTCAAGCGTACGTCCGCCTGTCTCAAGCTTGCGCAAAGCCTCGCGCGTCTCCTCCTGCCGTATCTCCTCGGCGCGCTCGTATATCGTCGACAGCATCTCCTTCGCCTTCTTCTCCTTCAGCTTGTCCTCAAGCACCTCCATCTCGTCGTCTATCATAGCCTCGACCTCTTCGGCGGCACGTCTGCGGTCCTCGACCGACGACCCGGCTATATCGGAGATGTCGTCTATGTCGACGAGTTCAACGCCGTCGACGGACTCGGCGTCCTCGCCAACGTCGCGCGGGTTGGC
>JBKHFQ010000088.1:0-5785 GCA_046540135.1 Halobacteriales archaeon | reverse complement strand
TCGACCCTTTGCTCGCGGGAAAAGTGTCGCTCAGACCCGGAACGACGACGAGCGTCCTGTCGCCGTCGCCTACCGTGACGGTCGGATGCCCCGCCAGTTCGTCCATGCCCAACCTTAGCGCCGTGCCCACTTGAATCTACACGGCACGGGGTATTTCAACCCTCGACACGTATCGCGTACGATGACCGGTGTTTCGGACAAGCTAGACGGATACGCCGAGTACGTCGCGCGCAAGGCAACCGACGAGTTCAAGCCGAGCAACGTCGTCAACGTCCCCGGCGTGAGCGACAGGCGCGCCAAACGCATCATATCGTCAACGATGGAAGACCTACGTGAGGGACAGGAGAACGCCCTCAAACAGCAGTACGGCGCCGTCGTCGGTGCTGTCTACGACGATGTGGAGACACAAGCCGAGGACTTCGTCTACTACGACGCATTCTACCGTAACTACGAAGGGGAGCGCGACGAGGAGTACCGCGACGCCCTTGTGGAGAGCTTGCGGCGTGCACGCGACGCTCTTGCCCCCGTTGTCCGCGCCGACGCAGACGGGTTCTGGGATGCTGTCCGCGAAGCCTACGACCGTGACGAAGCCGTGGAGGAGTTAGGTGCGCTGTTCACCGCCGCCGAGACCGCCGACCGTTTCAGCGACGGTATCGTGATGCAGGTCACGGTTCCCGTTCCGCTCCGGAGGAAGACCTTTACCTACACCGACGAATCGATACGTGCTTTCGGCGTCGCCGAGAGGTACGCGAAGAAGAAGGTCAAGAACGAAGCCGACGATGCGTACTAACCGAGAAAACCGCGTTCCGTCGCCGCCTCGCGTACTGCGCTCCTGACAGAGTCAGAGTCGCCTTTTTCGAGTCCGTCTATCGCGGTATCGGTCGCCCTGAGGTGCGTTTGGTCTGTCGGGGAGTCGACGTATTCAAGCCCTGCTTTGACCTCGTCGGTGTCGAGACCCACGAACTCCGGAGCGCGTGGGTTGTAGTAACGCGCCGCCTCGGCGAGGTTTTCGTAGAAACGTGGGAATACGTCTTCGACAAACTCCGCGTCGTCCTCGGTCATCCCCGCAACGCCGAGTAACGTAGGTGGCAGACCGATGCTGTAGAGCGCCGCCGTGTAACCGATGGCGCGCGGGAGTGCGTTCTCGCCGACCTGACGCGAGTAGCCGAACAGACCGACGTGTAGACGCCGCGCACGTCTATCCGGCACGAGGTCCGAGACGCGGTTGACCGTCGGTGCTACGACGCTCACCTGTTCGCTGTACTTCTCGGCGACCCGGTCAACGACTTCGAGCGCACGGTCCTCGTCGAGTGCTGTCGCATCACCTCGTTCCGCACTCTTTAGCGTCTCGACGCCGTCGCGGACCTCCTCGACGGTGTGGTCGTACTTGAAAGCCGACTGCGCCGTAAACGTCTCCACAGACGGGTACGCGTCGGCTACTTTCGCCGCATCGACGGGCGACAGACCGCCGCGGAAAGGAGCGCTTCCCGCCCCGAGCATCGGGTGTACGTCGACGCTATCCCGTTCCTCCAGACGGTCGAGGCGCGACAGAGCGACGAGGTTGAGCAGGTCGGCGGAGAGCGAACCGTAGTTGAGCGCAGGGTCGGAGCGTGCGAGAAAGACGCGCTGTTGGTCGACGCCCGTCTCGCGGACGTACTCCCCGACGATACCGTCTATGTCGAGCATATGCTCGCGGTCTTCGAGCAGAGGAATGACTCCGACGGTGTCGGGGCGGAACTCACCCACCCAGTCCGCGACCGTGCGGTCGCCGAAGACACGGCGGTCCGACTTGCCGACGACGAACACCTCGTAGTACCGTCGGACGAGTAGGAGTTGTTCCGCGGAGGTCACCATCGGCACGATGACCTCGTGTATGGGGGCGAACTCGCCGACGCCGCACTCGTCGGCGAACGTCGCCGCGGCGTCGTACGACCGGGGTATACTCTCCAGTATCTCCAGAAGCACCTTCGCCTCGGTCGGTTCGACGTCGGGGTTGGGTCCGCGTACCGTAAGTCGGACGTCCTCGCCAAGAACCGTGTTCTCGAAGAATCCCGACTGGCGCGAAAGTAGCTTCTGCACGGCGTACTCGTCGCCCTCCTTACCCTCGAAGTCCCACATCTGTTCGTCGCATCCGAGATGTGAGTAGACGTAGTACGCCTCCTGTATCTCGTCCTCTCCCTCAACCACCTCGCCGTCGACGAAGAACGGCACGGTCGCGTTGTCGGGGTGCTGTGTACTCATTACGCGCGGCGGGTCCATACGTCGACCACGTGTCCGCGACGGTTAACCCTAACCCTGACCCCTTTCGCCGTTGTAGGAGTGCGCCTCCAACGTCTCCAACGGTATCTCGTCCAGTACCGCGGCGTTCGTGGCTTCGAGAACCACGGGAGGCGCAACGCCGTCGTCGAGAGCCTCCTTCCACCGCGGAACGCAGACGCACCAACGGTCGCCCGGATGCAGACCCGGGAACTCAAGTTCCGGACGCGGCGTCACGAGGTCGTTTCCGCGCTCTCTGCTGTATTCGAGGAACTCCTGAGTCATCACGGCGCATATCTCGTGTCTTCCGCGGTCGCCGGGGTGCGTCTCGCAACACCCCGACCGCGTGAATCCCGTTGAGAGCGTGTCGCTACAAGCCGCGAGTTCGCCGCCGAGAACGTTCTTCTCCATCGTCCGTTCTTCGTTCTCCGCCGCAAAAAGAACGCCGGAGATATGTCGCGTCGCGTCCAACGCCGCGTATGAACGACTTCCCTGACGACGTAGCCGGCTTCGTACAACAACGTCTCGAAGACGAAGGAAGCTTCTTCGCATGGATGGGTGGCGAGGTGACCGAGGTAAGCCGGGACGGGGCGACGATACGCCTCCCGTTTGACGACCACGTAACCAACGCAACCGAACCCCCGACGGTCCACGGGGGAGTGACGGCGACGCTTGTCGATACCGTCGGAAGTCTCGCGCTTCGCCCGCATCTCGAAAACCCGTTCGAGGACCAGGTGGCGACGATAAACCTCAACGTCAACTACCTCCGCGGCGCTGACGACGAACTCGTAGCGCGCGGTGAGGTCGTCCGCGCGGGAAACAGCGTCGGAGTTTCTGAGATAGAGGTGACACAGAACGCCGAGACGGTCGCGGTTGGACAGGCTTCGTACCGCATCTTCGGCGGCGCTTGACTTTTACGGCGTCACCGACAAACTACGGTATGGCGAACGCTACCGAATCCGGTACATTCGATATCGGCGGCGATACCACGGTGAACAGGCTCGGATACGGCGCGATGCGTATCACTGGCGAAAACATAATCGGACCGCCCGGCGACGAGGAGGAAGCGCGCGACGTACTCCGCCGCGCCGTCGAACTCGGTGTTGACCTTATCGACACCGCCGACTCGTACGGTCCCGGCGTGAGCGAACGTCTCATCCACGAGGCGCTGGCACCGTACGACGAGGTCACCGTTGCGACCAAGGGCGGTCTGATGCGACGCCCCGACGGCGAATGGGTGCGTAACGGGGACCCCGACTACCTCAAGAACGCGTGTCTCTGCTCCGTCGACCGCCTCGGAGTCGAGACTATAGACCTGTACCAGCTACACCGCGTCGAGGAAGACGTCCATCTCGAAGAGTCGTTGAACGCGCTCGCAGAACTCAAGGACGACGGCTACGTCCGCCACATCGGTCTGAGCGAGGTCGGCGTCGACGAGATAGAGCGCGCACGCGATGTCGTCGATATAGCGACGGTCCAGAACCGGTACAACGTCGCAGACCGTGAACACGACGAGGTTCTCGACTACTGCGAGGAGAACGGTATAGGCTTCCTGCCGTGGTTCCCGCTCGGTGCGGGCGGTCTCAACTCGAAACACGATGCGGTTGAACAGGTAGCCGACCGGCACGACGCGACGACGCAAAAGGTCGCTCTCGCGTGGCTTCTGGAGCGTTCGCCGGTTATGCTACCTATACCCGGCACCTCGTCGGTCGACCATCTTGAGGAGAACGTCGGCGCGGCGTCGTTGGAACTCACCGACGAGGACATCGAAGATCTCCGCTGATGTCCGACGAAAGACCGTCGCATCGCCTGTTCGCGTCGATGTACGACGCCGTCACAGGACCTTTCGAGCGTTTCGTGGACGAACACCGCCGTTACCTCGCACGCGGTGCGTCGGGCGACGTTCTCGACGTTGGCGCGGGCACGGGTGCAAACTTCCCGTACCTCGACGAGGCGGGCGCGACGGTCCACGCCGTCGAACCCGACCCGCACATGCGTAAGCGAGCACGCCGACGCGCTAAGCGCGACGGACTCGATGTGGAGATACGTGACGGCCTCGCCGATTCGTTGTCTTACAACGACGCGGCGTTCGACCGTGTCGTTTCGGCGCTCGTCTTCTGTACGGTCGAAGATACCGAAGCCGCTCTCGACGAGTTCGCGCGCGTCCTGCGCCCCGGAGGTGAGTTTCGGTTCGTTGAACACGTCGGCGACGACGGCGTCGCGCGCTGTGTGCAGGAGGCGGCTAACCCCGTCTGGCGAAGATGCGCCGGTGGGTGTAGGTTAGACCGCGACACGGTCTCGACGTTTGAAGCACACGACGCGTTCGAGACCGTCGAGGTGGATCGTTTCCGCGGCGTTCCGCCCGTCTCCCCTATCGTCCGCGGAACGTTACGCGTCCGCAACTGAGCCAAGGAGTACGTCGTGTAGGGAGTCGCAGACGCGTTCAAGGACGACGCGCAGGTTCTCGGCATCGTAACGGTTGTACCGAACGAGCCTTTCGAGCGCCTCTGTGTCGCCGTCCTCGTACGCGTGCCAGAGCCTTACCGCCTCGCGTCCGTCCACGTCCTCGACGCCGTCGCGTCCTACGCCGAGCGTATCTTCGACACCCTTCAGACCGCCTGTGAGACCGAGACGACCGCAGGGCTGTCGGAGGTCGATATGCGGCACGTCGACCGAGACGCCGAGGTCGGTCCGTAGGAACGGTTCGTCGAACGACCTGCCGTTGTACGAGACGATGATGTCGCTTGCCTCGAACTCCGCTGTGACGTTTTCGGGCGTCAGGTCGTCGCCGCGTACGAGCGTCGTCGTCTCGCCGTCGCGGTGGAAGCTTACGGTCGTCGTTACGTCGCGCTCGGCGTCTAATCCGGTCGTCTCTATGTCGAAGAAACAGGCGCTGTCGTCGAAGTTCCTGTACATCCGCCAGAGTTCGGTGTCGGGGAGGGCTTCGCCGAAGAAGGATGCATCGCGGCGTTCGAGGGCGTCGCGCGCCTCTTCAACGAACCGGAGAACCCGGTCACGTCGCGTCTCGCCGAGTACGTCGCTCTCCTCGAACACACTCCAGTTGGTCACGCCGTCGCGCCACAGGCGACGTTCGGTCTTCTCGCCTACGCCGCGTACCGGGACGAAGGAGTTCTCGACGCGCATGTCAACCGAAAGACGCGCCGCTCACCTAAGCCTGCTGACACGCTGACGCGAGACGACGAATATATGCATCGCGTCGTGCCTTCGCCGGTATGGGAGCGTTACGCTGGCTCGAATCCAAGCCGTTCGGACAGCAGATAATGATACTGTCGCTCGTTCTCGACCCTCTGGGTGCGGCGGGCGGCTACTTCCTCTTACCTGAACTTCTCGACGTTGCCCCCCTCATGGGAGCCGTCTACGGGCTGATCGCCGCGAGTATGCCGCTGTCGTTCTGGGTCATGAGGCACGCGCAGGAGTAGCTAGCCGAGGCGGGCTCGCCCGCTCGTTGCGCTCAGGAGACGGTCCTTCAGGGCGTGGACATGACGCTCGGCCATGGGGAGATCGTCGC
>JBKHFQ010000087.1:0-5834 GCA_046540135.1 Halobacteriales archaeon | reverse complement strand
CCCCGGTCATCGGCTCGAAAGGCCGAAATGATTGGCCGGACTACACCAACGGAGCGCCTGCACATCTGAGAAGCACCGACGGAGGCATAAGAGTTTCCTTTGTTCGCCGGTATCACAAGGTATAACGCGCGTACGCGCCTTGTTTTGAGCATGAAGGTAGCAGTCTTAGGCGGTACCGGAAACTTCGGAGGCGGACTCGTTCTCCGTCTCGCGGACGCGGAACACGAGGTCGTTGTGGGTAGCAGGAGCGGTGACGATGCGCGCGAAGCCGCGGAAAGCTACGCCGACGAATCGGGCGCAGAGGTCACGGGTGCGGAGAACGCAGATGCCGTCGAGGCGGCGGACGCCGCGGTACTCGCCGTGCCGCCCGCGTACGCCGCGGAGACGGCGCGCGAGACGCTCGACGGCTTCGACGGTGTCGCGGTTACGCCCGTCGTCGGTATGTCGCGCGAGGACGGCGACTTTGTCTACACGCCGCCCGACGGGGGAAGCTTCGCGTCAGCGGTCCGCGCCGCTCTCGACGACGACGTGCCCCTCGCGGGCGCGTTCCACAACCTCGCCGCGGGTAAGCTACGTGACCTGTCCGTCGAACTAGACGCCGACGTTGCGGTCTTCGGTGACGAAGAGGCGAAGGAAGCCGCTTCAAAGCTCGTCGACTCCGTCGGCGCACGTCCACTCGACGCCGGCGGCTTGGGCGTCGCACCGCAGGTGGAGTCGCTGACCCCACTACTCATCAACGTCGGTGCGAAGAACGGTATCAAGGACGCGGGCGTACGTTTCGTATAGAGCTGTCAGTTTCTCGGTCACAACAGACTTTTGTCCGGCGCGCTCCATGTTACCGTATGCCCGAGACAGAGCACAGTCTCGAAAGGTCGACGAACAGCTACAGGTACTACAGGAACGCCGTCGAGCGCCACTGGGACCCGTACGCGATAGACCTCGAAGACGACCGCGATGCGCTCGCGTCGTTTGACTTCGACGAGGGAGAGGACGACTTCGAGTACCTCCGTATGACGCTCGCGCTTTTCGGAGCGGGCGAGGAGGCGGTCACGGAGGACCTTGCGCCGCTCGCAACCGCGCTCGAAGGTATCGAGGACGAGATGTTCGTGACGACGCAGATGTACGAGGAGGCGAAGCACGCCGACTTCTTCGACCGGTACTGGCGCGAGGTTGTCAACCCGGTCGAGGAGACGCTCGGGTACGAGGTCACGTCGCCGACGTACGACCGTTTCTTCAACGATGACTACTACGAGCTTTTCGAGAGAAACGAGCGCGCAATGGGTCGACTACTCGAAGACGACACGCCGGAGAACCGCGTAAGGGCGCACGCCCACTACCACCTCACCATCGAGGGGATTCTGGCGCAGACGGGCTACTACGGCATACACCAGAACTTCAGCGACGACGTTGACGACTACCCGAACCTACCCGGACTCGTCGAAGGATTCTCCAACATACGTAGCGACGAAGGGCGCCACGTCGGCTTTGGGATGCACAAGATAAAACAACACCTGACCGAGGACGGCGTCGACGTATCGGTTCTAAACGATACCGTCGGCGAACTCATGCCGCTCACGAACGGCATCGTCGTGGAGACTACCGAACCCGAGTCACCGGGTATTGGGCGCGCCGAACTCACCGAGTTCGCCGCCGAGAAACACCGTGAGCGTATGGAACAGATAACGAGCGCCGACGCTGAGATACCCGATGTCGACGAACTCGTACGTCTTTCCGGCGTCTAAGCTTGGGACGCGGTAACGGTATACATAGAACCATTTATACGCGGTTTTCCCAATTATCCGGTGATGACGCTCGACGAGGAAGAACTTTCCAACGACGACTTTAGCGTCGAGGTAAGCGACGACGGCGCTGTCGTGCGCGCGACGATAGACCGTCCCGACAAGGCGAACACGATAAACGAGAACGTCACCGAAGGGCTACACGCGTCGCTCGATGCCGCCGACGAGTCCGAAGCGCGCGTCTACGTCCTGCGCGGCGCTGACGGCAAGTTCTGCGCCGGCGGCGACCTGAGCGAGATGTCGCGCCTAATCAACGCCTCGCCGCAGGAGTACCGCGAGTACCTGCCGAGCATATCGAACGTGATGTCCAAGATGCGTCAGACCGACGCGCTCACCGTCGCCGCCGTTGAAGGCTACTGCCGCGGCGGAGGGATGGGGCTTGCGACCGCTTCCGACTTTGTGGTCGCCGCTGACGACGCGACGTTCGGCACGCCTGAGAAGGAGAGCGGTCTGTTCCCGATGCAGGTCATGGCTCCTATCATGCGGACGGTTCATGAGAAGAAGGGTCTGCTGATGATGTTCACGGGCGAGTCGCTTGACGCCGAGGAGGCGGAGGATATCGGCATGGTGTCGCAGGTCAACGATGCCGACGACTTCGACGACGAACTTGACGACCTCGTAGACGAACTCGTCAACTCCAGCCCGACGATGATATCGATGGGCAAGGAGGCGTACTACAGCCATCTCGACATGGAGTTCGACAAACAGTTGGACTACCTCAAGGAGATGTTCTCGCTCCTTGCGATGAGCGAGGACACTCACGAGGGCATGGAATCGAACATGATGGACCAAGACCCCGACTGGAAGATTAGATAACATGGTAGACGACTCAGACATAGGCACCCACATGGGTGTCAAGACACAGCGTACCGTACGAGGAAACGACCCCGACAAGGCTATCATCTCGGTCGCTATGACGGGCGCGATGACGCTCAGGAGCCGGTGCCCGTCGGTGCCGTACACGCCTCAGGAGATTGCGGAACAGGCGCAGGAGGCGCGCGAGGCTGGTGCGAGCGTGGCGCACATACACGCGCGCACAGAGAACGGAAGCCCGACGTTCGACACGCAGACGTACCAGGAGATATACGACGAGGTCCGCGACCACACCGACATACTCATCAACTTCTCGACGGGCGCTATACATGAACCTCTTGAGTCGCGTATCGACTACATACAGGAGGTACAGCCCGATATCGGCGCGCTCAACATGGGTTCGATGAACTACGCCAAATGGAGCGAAAGTAGCGGGGACTACGCGTTCAACATGCAGTTCGAGAACCCGTTCGACGAGATAGAGGATATGGTCGAGGCGATGAACGAGGCAGGTGTGAAGCCCGAACTTGAGTGCTTCGACACCGGACATATCGGTAGCATACGCCCGCTTCTCAAGCAGGGCATACTCGAACATCCGATACATTTCTCAATCATCATGGGTATCGTCGGAGGGATTCCGCCGACGGTCAACAACCTGATGAACCAGGTGCGCCAGCTACCCGACGACGCCAACTGGCAACTCATAGGCATCGGCTTCCCCAACCAGTGGCCGCTTGTGAGCGCGGCGCTCTCGATGGGTGGAAACGTCCGTGTCGGCGTCGAGGACAACTACTACATCAACAACGACCGCGACAAGGCGTCCAACGCCGAACTCGTCGAGAAGGCGGCGCGTATGGCGCGCGATGTCTGCCGCGAACCCGCGACACCCGACGAGGCGGCGGACATCATGGAGTTCGAGCCTAACAGGTAGAGCGCGGCACCGTCCGACAGCTATTTGTCACGGTCCAACAACTTCCGAACATGTCACTCGGAGAGACGTTACCGACGACCGACGTATTCGCAGACGACCTGTTCGAAGGCGAACGCGTACTCGTCACGGGCGGAGGGACGGGCATCGGAAAGCTCATAGCGCTCGCGTTCGCCGACCATGGCGCAGATGTCGCAATCGCCAGCAGAAACATGGACCATCTCGAACCTGTCGCCAACGAAATCGAGGACCGCGGCGTTGAGGCGTGCGCCACGACCGTCGATATACGTGACCGCGAGCGTGTCGACGAGATGACTGAGACGGTCGTTGACGAACTCGGCGGTATCGACGTTCTGGTCAACAACGCCGGCGCCAACTTCCTGTCGCCCGCCGAAAACCTGTCCGAGAACGGATGGCGCGCGGTCGTCGGCACGATACTCGACGGCACCGCGTACTGCTCGTTCAGCGTCGGCGAGCATATGATAGAGAACGACGGCGGCGCTATACTCTCGATGGGCGCGTCGAACTCCGTCGAGGGTGCGCCGTACCACTCGCATTCGGGCGCGGGAAAGGCGGGTATACACAACCTGATGCAGAGTCTCGCGTCGGAGTGGGCACAACACGGAATCAGGTGCAACACCGTCGCGCCGGGTGTGATACTCACGGACGCAATCGACGAAATCCTTCCTGACGACTACCGCGAACAGGTGATCGACTACCTCGCCGCCGACCGTCTTGGAGAACCCGAGGACTGCGTCCCGCCCGTCCTGTTCCTCGCTTCGGACGCCGCGGCGTACGTCACGGGTTCGTACTATCAGGTCGACGGAGGTCAGTTAATCGCGCCGTCGCCGTTGTAAAGAGGAAGTTACGCGCTCAGAACAGAACCGTACCGTGGTGTCTGTCTATCTCGTTCCGCTCCTTGTCCTCGAAGACGCGGAAACGCGCTTCGAGTTGCTCACGTAGGTCGCCCGCAGGTACGAGTTCGTCAACCTCCATCTGGGACGCTTGCTTCCGTATGTCGATGTACTTGTCGTACTCTTGCTTGAACATCTCCTTCGTGGATTCGAGCGCCTCGCCCTCCATCTGCTTGAGCTTGTCGCCGAACAGGGCGTGGACCGCCGCCTCGGGACCCATGACCGCAATCTCGGTCGAGGGCAGAGCGAGCACCTCGTCGGGACCGAACGACGGACCAGCCATGGCGTAGATGCCTGCGCCGTACGCCTTTCGGGTGAGCACCGATATCTTGGGAACCTGAGCGTTCGAGGTGGCGTAGATGAACTTACGACCGCGTCGGAGCACACCTTCCTTCTCGACACGCGTACCGACCATGAACCCCGGCGTGTCGCAGAGGTAGAGGAGCGGTATGTTGTACGCGTCGCACGTCCAGACGAATCCCGAAGCCTTGTCTGCGGCGTTGGGGAATATAGCCCCGCCGTTGACGTTGGGCTGGTTTGCGACGACGCCGACGGGACGACCCGCGATACGTCCGATGCCCGTCACGATTTCCTGTCCGTACTCTGGCTTTAGCTCCTGCCACGAGTCGCGGTCGATGAGGCGTTTGATGACCTCGTTTACGTCGTAGTCCTTCTGCGACTTCTCAGGGATGACGGCGTCGAGTCCCTTGGGATTGAGTTCGGGCTGTTTGGGTTCGGCGCGCGGCGGCTTCTCGCGGAAGTTCTGGGGTAGGTAGTTGAGCACCTGTCTCGTCTTTTCGACAGCCTCTTCCTCGTCATTGACGACG
This sequence comes from Halobacteriales archaeon, assembly GCA_046540135.1. GTDB lineage: Archaea > Halobacteriota > Halobacteria > Halobacteriales > Halorutilaceae > Halorutilus. The sequence continues at coordinate 553 of JBKHFQ010000087.1, read as the reverse complement.
ATGTCACAGCTACCCGAGTGCTTCGAGTGTACGTCCGCGCCGCCGAGCTCCTGCATGTCGACGCTCTCGCCTATCATCGCCTCAACGATACGCGCGCTCGCTATCGCCATCGAACCCATCTCCTCGACCATGATGAGGTAGTCGCAGAAGACGGGTGTGTACGCGCTCACCGCGATGTCGGGTCCGTACAGGACGCCTATCTGCGGCACCTTCCCGGAAATTCGGCACTGGTTGTAGAACATCTTGCCGCCCGTGTAACGGTCGGCGTGGGTGTCACCGGGTTCGCGCTCCTCCTGATTCAGACGCGCGCCCGCCGAGTCGATGAGGCGTATGAGAGGAACGCCGAGGCGCATCGCCTTCTCCTGTATACGGATTATCTTCTCGGCACCGTCGCTTCCGAGCGTGCCCGCCTTGACCGTGTAGTCGTTGGCGGTGAAACAGACCTTGCGTCCGTCTATCTTGCCGACCCCCGTGATGACGCCGTCTGCGGGGAGTTCGTCGTCGTCCGAAAAGCCTGCAAAGGTACCGTCCTCGAACTCGATTTCGTCGAACA
>JBKHFQ010000086.1:0-5867 GCA_046540135.1 Halobacteriales archaeon | reverse complement strand
CATCACGGCACCGCTACGATGCGTTCGGCGGATAGAGGACGGGGTCGAACGTGCCAGTCGTACATCGACTACGCGATGTCGGTTATCGCGGGACGCGCACTACCCGACGTACGCGACGGTCTGAAGCCCGTTCACCGACGCATTCTGTACGCGATGGAGTACGAGGGTATCACGTCGTCCTCAGGACACCGTAAGTCGTCGTCCGTCGTCGGTACGGCGATGGGTAACTGGCACCCGCACGGCGACAAGGCGATATACGACGCGCTCGTGCGTATGGCGCAGGACTTCTCGATGCAGTATCCGCTCGTCGACGGACAGGGTAACTTCGGCTCGTTGGACGGCGACCCGCCCGCGGCGATGCGTTACACAGAGGCACGTATGGCACCGCTCGCCGAAGAGATGCTCGCCGACATCGACAAGGACACCGTCGACTGGCAGTCGAGCTACGACGACCGTATCGACGAGCCCGCCGTCCTTCCGGCGGGGTTCCCCAACCTGCTCGTCAACGGTTCGAGCGGTATCGCGGTCGGGATGTCGACCAACATCCCGCCGCACAACCTCGGCGAGGTAGTAGACGCCGCGGTAGAGCTAATCGACAACCCCGATGCATCGGTCAGCGACCTGATGGAACACGTCAAGGGCCCCGACTTCCCGACGGGAGGAAAGGTCGTCGGAAGGAACGCAATAGCGAAGGCGTACGACACGGGGCGCGGAAAGCTTACGGTGCGGGGCGTCACCGAACTCGACGACGAAGAGGGACGCGTCATCATCTCCGAGATGCCGTATCAGGTCGACAAGGCGGACATGATAGAGAAAATCGCTGACCTCGTCGGCGACGGAACCATCGAAGGCGTCCGCGACATACGTGACGAGTCCGACCGTGACGGCGTCCGTGTCGTCGTCGAACTCAAACGCGGCGCGTCACCCGAACTCGTCCGTAACCAGCTTTTCGAGCACACGCGACTCGAAAAGACGTTCGGCGTCATCAACCTCGCTCTCGTTGACGGACAGCCCCGCGTCCTTTCGCTCCGCAGGATGTTACGCGAGTACCTCGACCACAGACGCGACGTGGTGCGCCGGCGCTCCGCCCACGAACTCGACGAGGCGGAGGAGCGCGCCCACGTGCTCGAAGGGCGTCTCGTCGCAATCGACAACGCCGAGGATGTCGTCGACCTGATACGCGACGCTGACGACCGTGACGACGCCAAGACCGACCTACAGGACGAGTACGAACTGTCGGAGCGTCAGGCGGAACACGTCGTGCGTATGCAGTTGGGTAGCCTCACGTCGCTCGAACGCGACGACGTTGAGGAGGAACACGCCGAACTGGAGGGTCGCATCGAACGCCTCGAAGAGATACTCGAGGACGAGGATGAACTCATGGGCGTCGTCAAGGACGAGTTACTCGAAATCAAGGAGAAGTACGCCGACGAACGCCGCACGCGCATCGAGGAAGGCGGCAACGAGGTGACGCGCGAGGACCTCGTGCCCGACAGGGACGATGTCGTCGTGCTTACACGCGACGGCTACGCCAAACGCATGCCGGTCGACAACTTCGACCCTCAGAGGCGCGGCGGAAAGGGCGTCATAGGGGTCGACCTGAAGGAGGGCGACGGAGTCTCCAAGATATTCGTGGCGAACACGCACGACTACGTCCTCTGCTTCACCGACAAGGGACGCGTCCACGAACTCAAGACTTACAACATACCTGAGATGGGGAGAACTGCACGCGGAAGGTCGGTGGTCAACCTACTCAACCTCGACGAAGACGAAGAGGTGACAGCGGTCGTCAACACCGACGACTTCTCCGAGGACAGGTGTTTCCTCATGGTGACGCGCGAAGGCATGGTCAACCGCACCTGCCCCACGGAGTTCGACAACATACTTTCGACAGGCATAAACGCCATAGACCTCCGCGACAACGACGAACTCGTCGACGTTGTCGTTACTCCCGGAGACGCAGACCTCGTGATAGGGACACGCGACGGCTACGCGATACGTTTCGATGAACAGGAGGTCTCCAAGACCGGGCGCGACACGCTCGGCGTCAAGGGAGTGAAGCTACGTGACGGCGACGCCGTTGCAGGCGTGGACGTTGTCGAGAACCCCGACGAAGAGACGTTGCTCACCGTGACCGAGAACGGCTACGGCAAACGCACGCCTCTCGACGAGTACACGAAGCAGTCGAGGTACGGCTACGGAAACATAGATATAGAGACGGGTGAGCGGAACGGCGACGTTGTCTCCCTCAAGTCGGTCATCGAGGGCGACTGCGTCATGGTGATGAGCGCCGGCGGGCAGATAATCAGAACGTACTCGGACGAGGTTTCGGAGCAGAGCAGGAACACGAAGGGGGTTATCGTGATGCGGCTTGGGGACGACGACAAGGTGGCGACCGTGGCACCGCTTGGAAGAGGAGGACCGGACGAAGAATAGGATGGGGAGGAACAGCGACGCGGTGAACGTTGGCGACATCTACACCAACCTCGAACTAGACCTTACCTACCGCGTCGTCAACCTCCGAGAAGAAGACGGCGAAACCGTAGCGACAGTCGAAACGCTCGAAGAAGGAGTCGAGACGTATAGGACGGTCGACGAACTCGTCGCTATGCTCGATACCGGCGAGGTCGTCGAGGCGCGCGTCTCCGCCGACGCCTTCGACTACACCAAGGAAGACGACGCCGTGCCCGTCGAATCAGCCGACGACCGTGACTACCTCAAGATAGGTGTAGCGGTCGTCGCCGCGCTCGCGCTCGCGGGTGTCTTCGTCCCCCTCGCAGGCGTCCTTCTAAAGTTCGCGGCGCGTTTTCTCATCCCTATCGGCATCGCGGTCCTCGCAGTCTACCTTCTGTACCGTGCGCTGTCGTGACTCTCTCGTAACTACTATTCGTGGGCGCTACGAAGCCGTGTGCATGTACATAGGACGTTTTCTTGTTATCGCACCGAACTTCGGCGCGTACCGCGTCTCGTCGCGGTCGTTCCCCGACAGGGTCGTCCGACCGAACGACGAAGGCGACGGCTATGCCGTCGTGCCTGAGGACGACTACGACAACCCGTACGTCTCTTACAACTGCATGCGCTCCGCGGGCGAAGAAACCGTGCTCGGAAACGGTACGCACGTAGACCCCGTGACCGAGAAGATTCGCGCAGGCTACCCGGCGCGCGACGCGCTCGGGCTTGCCCTCCTGACGCTCGACTACGAGAAGGACGACTACGACACGCCGCGTATCGCAGGCGTCGTAGGTGAGGAGGCGTCGTACATCGGTACGGTGACCCGCGACTCCGTCGTCGTCGAGCGCGTCGAAGAACCCACGCTGGTCGCAACGTATCAGATACAGAAGCCGGAGGGCGTCGAGTTCGACGTTTCGAACGCGGACGAGGCGGCGCGGCAGGCGTACGAGATGGAGTACGAGCACCCCGTCGCGGCGTGTGCGGTGTACAGCGACGAAACCGCGGCGTACAACGGAGACGAATGACCGTCGCGCTCATCAGCGACGTTCACGCAAACAAGCCCGCGCTCGACGCCGTCTTGGACGAACTGCCCGATGTAGACGGCTTTGTGAACGCGGGCGATGTCGTCGGCTACAACCCGTACCCGCAGGACTGTGCCGACGCGCTCCGCGAACTCGGCGCGGCGAGCGTGCAGGGAAACCACGACCGCGCCGTAGCGGGCGACGCATCGTTCGGCTTCCACTCGACCGCAGGACGCGCAGTCGAATGGACTGAGCGCCATATCGACGAAGAGACGGTCGACTGGCTCGGCGACCTTCCGCAGGAGCGCGAGACTGTCTTCGGCGAGACGCGTGTCAAGGTCGTACACGGAGCGCCCGGTGCGCCCGACAGGTACACGTACCCGCGCGACTTCTCGCCGTCGCTACTCGGCGACGAGGACGTTCTCGTGATGGGACACACGCACGTACAGGCGAAGCAGGAGTACGACGAGGGTGTCGTCGTCAACCCGGGGAGCGTGGGACAGCCAAGGGACGGCGACCCGCGTGCGGGGTACGCGGTTCTGGACGAGGAGACGGGTGACGTTGAACTACGGCGTGTCGAATACCCGGTTTCGCAGGTGCAGGATGAGATACGTCGCGCCGGTTTGCCTGAGTCGTTGGCGGAGCGGCTTGCTGAGGGGCGTTAGTCTTCTTGCTCGTCCAGTTATTCAGGCACTTCGATGAACTTCACCCGTCACCGCGTCGCCCGTGTCGAGTCCGTCGCCCGCGTCCACAACGACTTCGTCGCCATCTTCAATGTCCTCTACCGACTCCAAGCCGACGACGCATGGAGTTCCGTTACCGCGCGCTACCATCGCCGCCTTGCTCGTAAGGCTCGTCGTCTCGTACGTTAGTACCGCCGCGGCGTTCTCGGCGAGCGGTACGAGCGACGGCACGAGTTCGTCGGTTAGGAGTATCTCGTTCTCGGAGATGTCTGGAAGTTCTCCGTCGGTCGTCACGTCCTCGCACTCCACGATGCACACCGTACCCGATGCATTTCCCGGACTTGCCACCCTTCCGGTCGTGGTTCCGTCTGCCATGCTTTTGGAACGCCCCCGTTGCACTAAAAGATACGCCTCAAGCGGCGTTAGCCGTCGCGCTCGTCCAGACTCTTGTGCATACGACCCTGAATACCGTGGTACTTGGCGAAGCCGACGGCGTCGGTCTGGTCGATGTCGTCGGTCACGCCTCCAGTATCGAACGAGACCATGTCCTCGCTGTACAGAGCGTCTTCGGACTCGCGTCCGACGACACGCGCAGTACCCTTGTGTAGCTTGACGCGCACCGTGCCGTTGACCGCATCCTGAGACGAGTCGACGTACGCGTTCAGGTCGTCGAACAGCGGTTCGTCGACGAGTCCTGCGTACGCGAGGTCGCTCCACTCGTTCTCGACGACCGACTTGAACTTCGTCTGGGCGCGCGTGAAGACGAGCGATTCGAGGTCGGCGTGCGCCTTCAGGAGCGTCGTCGCCGCGGGGTGTTCGTAGACCTCACGGACCTTCAGACCGAGGACACGGTCCTCCATCATGTCGTTACGCCCGACGCCGTGTTCGCCCGCTATCTCGTTGAGCGTCGTGATTAGTTCGACTCCTTCCATATTATCACCGTTCAGAGCGACCGGAACCCCTTCCTCGAACTCTATTTCGATGACCTCGCCGCCTTCCGGTGCGTCGTCGGGTGAGGCGGTCCACTCGAAGATTTCTTCGGGCGGTTCGTTCGCGGGGTTCTCCATCTCGCCGCCCTCGATGGAACGACTCCAGATGTTGGAGTCTATCGACCACGGTTCCTCCTTCGTAGCCTCAACTTCGAGTCCGTGTTCGTTGGCGTACTCTATCTCCCATTCTCGCGTCAGGTTCATCTCGCGCATCGGCGCTATAATCTCGAAGTCGCCCGCGCGCCAGACAGCCTCGAAACGCAGTTGGTCGTTGCCCTTCCCCGTACATCCGTGCGCCAGAGCGTCCGCTCCGACCTCCTCAGCGACACGGAGACAGTGACGTGCGATAATCGGACGCGCCACGCTCGTCCCCATCGGATAGCCCTCGTAGCTACCGTTCGCCTTCACGAGCGGGAAGATGAGTTCGTCGACAAACTCCTCGCTCGCACCGATAACCCGGTGTTCGTCGAGTATGTGCGCGCGGTCGTACGCCTCCTCCATATCGTCTTCGGGCTGTCCCACGTCGACCGTCACGCCGATAACCTCGTCGTATCCGTAGTGGTCGTCGTCGCGCAGGAGCGGTACACAGACGCTCGTGTCCAACCCGCCCGAGAAGGCGAGTACGGCTGTCTTCGTCATGGAAGAGACGACGGACGCGCGGCGTAAAACTGTTGTGTTTGTGGCAGAAGTGGCGTATTTGCGTCATTTAGTCCGCCACCGAC
>JBKHFQ010000085.1:0-5818 GCA_046540135.1 Halobacteriales archaeon | reverse complement strand
CTCCTTGATGTAGTCTTCACCACGGATCTTGTTGTCCGCCGCCTTGTGCATCAGCATCTCGGCGGCGCTTATCTTCGTATCCATGTCTGCGAGTTTGTGCGCGATAGCCTGGAACTCGGCAATAGGCTGGTCGAACTGCTCGCGCTCGTGTGCGTACTCAAACGCCGCGTCAAGCGCCGCACGCGCCACACCGACGGACCGCGCCGCTATGGTGATACGTCCCTTGTTTAGCGTCTTGAGCGCCTGCACGAGTCCGTCGCCCTCGTCGCCGAGTCGACGCGATGCGGGGACGCGGAGGGAGTCGAAACGGAGTTCGGCGGTTGGACAGCCCTTGTCGCCAAGCTTGTCTTCCGTGCCTTCGACGATGAATCCGTCGTCCTCGTCGGGACGGACGATGAACGACGTTATGCCGCGTTTGCCCGCTTCCTCGTCGGTCTTTGCGAAGACGACGACCGTATCGGCGACGCTTCCGTTCGAAATCCATAGCTTTCCGCCGTCAATGACGTACTCGTCGCCTTCGCGCTCCGCGGTCGTCTCCATCGCTGGAACGTCGCTTCCAGCGCCCGCCTCGGAGAGCGCGAAAGCGCCTATCTCGTCGCCCTGTGCGAGAGGGGCGAGGTACTCGTCGCGCTGTTCGTCTTCCCCGAAGTCGTAGAGCATGCCGCCCGCAAGCGACGTGTGCGCCGCGACGACCGTGCCTAACCCACCGCTTCCGCGCGATATCTCCTCGACGCCTATCGCGTACGAGTGGTAGTCGAGACCAGCGCCGCCCCACTCCTCAGGGAACGGCATGCCCATCAGACCGAGCGATGCCATCTCGTCTACGAGTTCGCGCGGGAACTCGTCCTCGGCGTCTATCTCCCCGGCGCGCGGTACGACCTCCTCGTCAACGAAGTCGGCGACCGTGTCGCGTATCTGCTTCTGTTCCGTCGAAAGCGAGAACTCCATGCAGAACCTTGTCGCGGACGGTTATTCTGCGTTTCGGTGACTGCTTTACTCGCGTGCACGTAGGATAGCTTGATATGTCCGGAGCGCGTAGGTTGTAACACCTTAATGGACGCAGAAACAGTCAGAGCAAAGACCTGTGAGGAGTGCGGTGAACGCGGTGCCGAGACCCTTCTGACGGAACGTAGCACCGACTCGTACGGACAGCCCGTCCTCGAAATCGTGAGCTACGCGTGCGTCGACTGTTCCGAGGAACTCGTCGCCGATGGCTACCGCGAAACACCTGTCGCGGACGTAGACCCGGGGGTCGTCGAGGTCGAGATACGCCGCTCAGGCGAGGAGAAGTTCGTCATCAAGAAGCGCGACACCGACGGCGAATGGCTCAAGACCGACGTGGAAGACGCTGTCGACAGCCTCGAAGCGCGCCGGTAGTCACGCGAACAGCCTTTCGTATATCTTTTCCGGGGGACAGAATCCCGTTACCGAACTCTGGAGCAGGTTGAGTCCGGCGAAGACGTGGATAAGAAAGAACAGGTCGTTCACGAACCAGCCGAGTACGAACCCTATCAGTATGACGGTACCTGCAACGGCTCTGACGAAACGCTCTTTTCGGTTAGCCATTGTTCTATATACACAATACTGGGCACTACTATATGAGGCTTGTGCTCCCGGATCAGCACGACCCCCTCCGAGAAGGGCAGAACTTACCTGTATGGGGTAGCGACAGGTTTATATTGTCCCGTGACTTAGTATTGGGTAGAATGCACAATATAACCTATACAGCCGGGCGGTTAACGGCTGTGGCAGTAGTAGCTATCGCGGCAGTTCTACTCCTTTCCGGAGCCGCGGCTGGGGAGGGCGAGTCTGTGACGAGGTACGAAGACCCCGACCTCGTTCCCAACGTCGAAGGGGAGAACGTTGTCGGAGCAGGCGAAACGGTGACGGTGAACGTCTCGGTGCAGAACCGTGGTAGCTACGTCGGTGATGCGCGCGCGCCCGCGGAACACTTCACGGGTGTCGAGTCGGTCGACACGCCGGGCGCGGCGATAGGAGCGGTAGCGGAGTTCGGTGAGGGTGACGCGCCCTTCGACGTGCGTAGCGGCGTGCAACGCGTCGGCACCGTGACGCCGCGCGGCTCTTCGACGGTCGGTCTTACGTTCGAGGTTGACGAGGACGCCGAACCCGGCGTCTACGAGGTTCCCGTGACGTTCGACTACGAGTACGTCAGCTTCGCTGTCTCCGACGACATGGGAACGAGTAGGTCGTACGAGATAATCAGGAGCGACGAGACCGAGCGCGAGACGGTGAGGGTGCGCGTCGTAGATACCGTCGACCTCGACGTGTCGAGCGTCCGAGGCGAAGGTCTGCGTGCGGGCGACGACGGACGTGTGACCGCGACGGTAAGGAACGATGGACTCGAGACTGCGAGGGACGCGCGTCTGCGTCTCGTCGACTCGTCGCCTTTCGAGGCGCGCGATACGTCGAAGCACGTGGGCGAACTATCCGAGGGAGAGTCTGCGACCACCTCTTTCCGCGTCTCGGTGAGCGACACGTACACCAAGGGAGACGCCGCGGCTAAGTTCGCGCTCGAATACGAGGACGAAAACGGCGTGACGCGCGAGACAGAGCCGGAAACCGCGGGTGTTGGTGTCGCAGGTGACGCCGACTTCTCCGTCGATGCCGAGGCTGAGGCGATGTACGTCGACTCCGTCGGTGCGGTTCACGCGACGGTGACGAACGTAGGCGACACCGCCGTCGAGAACGCGCGTTTCGTCCTGCGCGAAAGTCCGCCGTTCCAGCCCGTTTCGAGCAAGGCGTCGCTCGATAATCTCGCGCCGGGTGAGAGCACGACGGCTTCGTTCCGCGTCGAGGTGAGCGACCGTGCCGTGGCGCAACAGTACCCCGTCGAGGGACACGTCGAGTACCAGGACGGCTTCAACGAGACGCGTACGTCGGATGTCACCACCGACTCGGTCGAGATAGGCGAGGAACGCGACTTCTCGGTGACGGGTTCTCCGACGGTGAGCGCCGGAGCGACCGAGAAGGTCGAGTTCACCGTCGAGAACACGGGCGGCGGACCGATGCGTGACGCCGTCGCGCGTATCAACGTCGACTCGCCGTTGTCGACCGACGACGACACGACGTACCTCGGCGACCTCGCGCCCGGTGAGTCGACAAACGTCACGTACCGAGTTAGCGTCGATTCGGGCGCGACCGCGAAGGACTACTCCACCGACGTTGTAATCAAGTACGACAACGCCTTCGGTGATAAGGTAGTGACAGACATCAGGAAGGCACCCGTCGAGGTGGAGGATTCGGTCGGTATAATCGGTAGGATTGTCGGTATATTCGCATGAGCGTGGAGGACCGCGTCTTGGACGCCCTCGAAAGGGTCGGTCGCGCCTCCGTCGAGAGACGCCGCGCCGTCTTCGTAGCCGTCGCGGTGGTCGTCCTCCTTTCGGCGGGCGCGGCGCTGTCGTCGGTGCAGATGCAGATGGGTATGGACCTGTACATAGACGACGATTCCGAGACGTGGGAGGACTGGTCGTACCTCAAGGAGAACTTCGACGAGGGCAACAACGTCTTCGTGGTCGTCGAGTCCGACACGCTCTACGACCCCGAGACGGTGCGCGCCGTTGACCGTCTCGACGCGCGGTACTCGTCTATCGACGACGTACGCACGGTCGTCAGCCTCGCAGATATCGTCAAGGCGGGCAACGGCGGCGAGATACCCGAAACGCGCGCGGGTGTCGAAGGCGCTGTCGAGGACTTCGCCGACTCGGGTAACGAGGAACTCGTAAACAACCTCGTCCCGCGTAACGATATGACGGTACTCCTCGCGCCGTACGGCAACGTCGGCACGCTCAAAACGGGTGAGTTCATGCCCACACGCGGTTCGGACGTCATCTACTCGGACTTCCGAGACGAGACGGAGTTCGTCGAACTTCCGCCCGGAACGACGGCGACTGTGACGGGTCAGCCCGTCTTCGAGAACGCCGCATTCGGGCTGATGCTCCCTGAGATGATAACCCTGTTCGCGGGTTCTTTCGCGGTCATACTCCTCGTCGTCTACCTCATCATGCGCGGAAGGCTGAAACGCGGCAGGGAGGTATTCATGCCTCTCGGAACCGCGATGCTTGCGCTCATCGTCATGATAGGCGTCATGGGCGTCCTCGACTACAACTTCAACGCCATCATGCTCGGCGTCATGCCCATCGCGCTCGGACTGGGCATCGACTACGGTCTGCAGGTCCAGACGCGGTACGTCGAGGAACGCCGAGACGGCGCGACGCCCGTCGACGCCGCGGGGATAACGTCGCGTACGACCGGCAAGGCGGTTCTTCTCGCCATGGGTACGACCGCAATAGGTCTGGGTTCGCTTTTCGTCTCCGAGGTACCGCCTGTCCGTCAGTTCGGTGTCACGAGCGCGTCGAGCGTGATGGCGAGCATGGCGCTGTCGGTGACGTTTCTCCCCGCAGTTCTCGCCACGTTCGACGCCGAGGAAGAGGGGGGCGGAAACACGACGAGCGACGAAGAGGGGGGTGCGGTCATCGAAGCACTCCTCCGCAGACTCGGCGGCGTCGTCTGCCGCAGACCTAACCTGACTGTACTCGTGATGCTACTCGTCGTCCTGAGCGGCGCGTGGGCGTATCCGCAGGTCGAACCTAAGCAGGAGATGATGGACTTCTGGCCCCAAGACCTCGAAGAGAAGAACGACCTCGAATACCTCGAAGAGAACGTCGAAAGCCCCAAGGTGATGTACGTAATCGTCGAGGGGGACGATGTCTACACGCCTGAGAGGTTCCGCGAACTCGCCGATTACCAGCGCGTGATGTTGGAGAACCCTAACGTCAACTACGTCGACAGCCCCGTCGAACGTGTGAAACTCGTCAACAACGGTACCCTGCCGTCAACAAACGCGGGACTCGAAAGCGCACTTACTGCCGCGTCGGCGGGTTCGCCTTTCGACGCCGGCACCGTCGACGAACCCACGCATACCGCACTGTCGTTCTACGTCGACGACGTTTCGGGCGAGGAGGTCAGGACTCTCATCGACGAGTTCGACAACAACGCCGAGACGGTTCTCGACGACGAGGTCCGCGTGACTGGCAAGCCAGTGCTGAACAGAAACGTCATAGAGAACGTCACCGCGGGGCTAACGCCGATGACCCTCCTCAGCTTCGGTCTCGGTCTTATCTTCCTCACCCTCGCGTTCTGGTCAGCGCGCGTTGCCGTGGTTCTTGTCGCGGGTGTCGCAGCGAGCGCCGCGCTCATGGTCACGGGTGCGATGTACGTCTTCGGCATACCGTGGAACCCGCTTACGGTCACGATGTCGTCGATGGCGCTCGGCGTCGGCATCGACTACGGCATACACGTCTACGAGAGGTTCGAGGAAGAGGTGCTCGAAGGGGCGTCGTCGGTCGAAGCCGTCGTTACGTCGCTCGAAAAGCTGGCGCGTCCGGTGCTGGGTTCGAGCATCACGACGATGGCGGGGTTCGGCGTCCTAATCTTCTCGCGGTTCCCCGTGCTGTCCAACTTCGGCAAGACAGTCGTCCTCGTCATACTGACCTCGCTCGTGGCGACGTTCGTGATACTGCCGGCGGTCCTAACCGCGGTGACGATGATACGCGACGGCGCGCGTTGCAGAATATAACGCGGGACTCTACTGACCGTTGGGTAGATGCGGCTGGAGGGCGTCGGCGAGAGCACCGAAGTCACGTGTCTGGTACCACGCGCGCCCCGGTCCTTCGAAGTCGAAGACTAGTCCTTCGCCGCTCAACAGCGACGACTTGAGGTCGCCGACGCGTCGCGTGCTGAAATCGACGGTATCGTCCCATGCGACGAGGTTGGCGTTGTCGAGCGTGTACGTCTC
>JBKHFQ010000084.1:0-5874 GCA_046540135.1 Halobacteriales archaeon | reverse complement strand
TCGAGTTCGTCGCGCTTGTTCTCCCACGCCTCCGCGACGGATTCGAGAACCTCGTCGAAAGAAGGCGTGCCGCGCCTCGGTTCGTCGGGAAAGTAGGTGCCGACGAAGAAAGGGCGTTTGTCGGGCGTCAGGAAGACGGACAGGGGCCAACCTCCGCGCCCGGTCGCCATCTGACAGACCTTCTGGTAGACGTTGTCGATGTCGGGGCGCTCCTCGCGGTCGACCTTTACCGAAACGAAGTTTTCGTTCAGCAGGCGTGCTGTCCCCTCGTCCTCGAACGACTCCTCCTCCATGACGTGACACCAGTGGCAGGCGGAGTATCCGACGCTGAGGAAGACGGGGGCGTCGCGTTCGCGTGCCTCTTCGAATGCGCGTTCTTCCCAAGGATTCCAGTCAACGGGGTTGTCTGCGTGTTGTTGGAGATACGGGCTTTTCTCGTCGGCAAGTCGGTTGCGCGTCATAGACGAAGTACGCGGTCCACGCCTAAATGTCGTCCCACTCGTCCTCGTTTAAGTATCCGCGGTCGTACCACTCATACGCCATCGCCGCCGACGCGATTACCATGACAGCAACGGGAACGTACGGGTCTTCGGTGTACAGGAAAGCCGCCGTGGAAACGACGACAGCAGGTACGCCCACGAAGACAGCGACACGAACCATGCCGCGGCGTACCTCTTCTGGTAGCTCCTCGGTCATAGGCAGAAACGGGGTTTCGGGGTCAAAAAATCATCCGTATCCGTACCGTTCTGTCGCGCCGCATTCCTTGCAACGCACGACTACGTGTCCACGGTCGGAGCGGAGACGCACCCGCGCGTTGTCGCCCGGAACTAGGTGTGCGCCGCACGAACCGCAGTAACGGCGCTTGAGGTGCGACGGCATACGGACGCGTTCGCTTGTCGCTATCTCGCGTGCACGTTCGACGTACCTTTCGGCGCGCTCGGGATTCTCGTCGTGGACCTCGTCGGCGAGTTCGAACAGACGTTCGATACGTTCGCGGGCTAACGACACACGCGGGCTTGGTCGTCTCGGCGGATTACGGTTACGTTTATGCCGTCGGCGCGCACGTTTCGCGTATGCTGTTCGTTACGAGCAACCCCGGTAAGGCGCGCGAGGCGGAGGAGATACTTGGCGAGGAGGTCGAGCGCGTCGACCACGACTACGCCGAGATACAGTCGGAGTCGCTCGTCGAGATAGCCGCTGAGGGAGTGCGCGAGTGCTACAACAAACTCGGGGAGCCGTGTTTCGTCGATGACTCCGGGATGTTCGTCGAGGGCGCAGGCGGCTTTCCGGGTCCGTACTCATCTTACGTCTACTCGACGCTCGGCGTCGAAGGCGTCCTGCGCGCTCTCGAAGGAGTCGAAGACAGGTCGGCGCGTTTTGACTGCGCGGTCGCTTACCACGACGGCGAAGACGTACACACGTTCGAGGGTACGGTCGCAGGACGCATCGCGGACGAGCCCCGCGGGGACGGAGGCTTCGGCTACGACCCTATCTTCGAGGTCGACGAAGACGAGCGCGGACGCACCTTCGCCGAGATGTCGCCCGACGAGAAGAACGCCTTATCGCATCGACGGCGCGCTTTCGAGGCTTTCGCCGACCGGTACCAACAGGGTTAAAACCGCCGGTCGAGAACGGCGTAACATGGCACGGATGCATACACGAAGGCGTGGGTCAAGCGCCTCGGACAAGCCGTTGACCGACGAACCGCCGGAGTGGAGCGCCGACGACGCCGAAGCCGTCGAGGAGCGCATCGTCGAACTCTCCGAAGACGGTCTTACCGCCGCGGAAATCGGCGTAGAGCTACGCGACAACGGTGTCAAGGGCGAACCCGTCCCCGACGTTAAGCTCGTGACGGGCAAGAAGATAACCGAGATACTGGAAGAGAACGAAGCTGAACCCGACTACCCCGAAGACCTCGTTGCCCTCATGGAGAAGGCGCTACGTCTACGCGACCACGTAGATGAGCACAACGTCGACGCGTCGAACAAGCGCGCTCTACAGAACGTCGAGAGCAAGATACGTAGGCTCGCCGACTACTACCGGGGCGACGAGCTTTCCGAAGACTTCTCCTACTCGCCCGAAGCCGCGCGCCGTATAGTCGAGTGAGGTATGTCCGTCGAGGAGGCTGTCGACCGTTTAGCCTCCGCGGAGTTCGTACGTGTAGTTGCACACGCGGACGCCGACGGTGTCGCGTCCGCCGCCTGTCTCTGCTCCGCGCTTACACGCGCTGGAGTGGGCTATCATTTTACAGCCCTTGACGACCCATCGGAGGTAGCCTCGGCGGACGGTGACGTATTCTGCGACCTCGGTGCGGGGTACCTCGACCGTATCGGCGACGCCGTCGTAATCGATCACCATCCACCGCGCGGCTCCTTCGACGGTGTTCTCGTAGGCACCGATGCGCCGTCGTCGAGCGTAGCGGCGTACCGCGTCGCGTCACTCCTGTCTTCAGGCAACCCCGTCACAGCACTCGTGGGTGCCCTTGGCGACGGCGTACCGCCCGAAGACGTTCCCGGTGTATTGGATGACGCCGTGGCGGCGGGCGTCGAGCGCCGAGAAGGGACGCGTCTCGTGGGGAGCAACGCCGTCGAGGCGCTGACCTACTCGACGCGTCCGTTCACGCGTCTGTCGGGTGACCTCGAAGCGGCGCGCGAGTTCGTCGAGTCGGTCGACGAGGACGACCTACCGACCGCCGTCGTTCTACTCGCGCTTACGAACGAGGCGGCGAGAGCCGACGCCGTTGCAGAGGTTGTCGGCGAGATATACCGACTTCCTTCCGGTGTCCACCTACACGAGGTCTCGAGGTATACGGAGGCGTGTGCCGTGTCGGGAAAGGGCGGTCTCGCCTTCTCAACGTGCCTCAGCCCGACGGCGCACATCGAAGAGGCGCGTTCGGCGTGGCGCGCGTTCGAGTCGTCGCTCATCGAGACGGTCCGCGGTGCGCGCGTCGAGGAAGGTGACCCGTCGTTCGCGTACATCGACGGACCCTCGGACACCGGCGCTGTCGCCGACGTACTCGCCGACTGGGTAACGGGAGATGTCGTCGTGGTGGGGGACGGAGAGGCGTCGCTCCGCGCAGAGGGTTTCGACTGTGAACGTGTCGCAAGCGAGGCGGCGGCGACGGTCGACGGCGCAGGCGGCGGACACGCGTCGCGTGCGGGTGCATCGTTCGATGCAACGCGCGAAAGGTTCGTCGAAGCCGTGAAGGAGGCTCTCGTATGACGGTGATAGAACTCGAAACGCGTCATGAAGACGCCCGTGGTGTGGCGCGCGCTCTCGCACCCGACAACACGGACGAGATGGAGACGTACGTCGAAGAAGGACGCGTAGTCACGCGTATCGAGCGCGGCGATGTCGAGTCGGCGGGCGCAACCGCGGACGACTACCTCCGTAACCTCGTCGTCGCCGACGAGCTGTTCGACGCGTTATAGGTCGTTAACGTCTACCGTCCTGTACTTGGCTATCTCCTCGTACCTCTCCAGCGGAATCTCGTCGGTCACGTCGGGGTCGTCGAGATGCTGGTCAACGAAACGTCGCGCGACGACCGTCTTGCGTCCGTCTCCGTCGCACGCGTCGCGTTCCGCCTCGGCAACGAGGAGAGCCGCGGCGTAGACATCGTAGATGAAGTCGGCGAGGTCCTTCGCACGCACCTGCGCGCCGTCAACGCCGCTGGTCGCCACCTCGTTCATCGCCCCTTCGAGTTCGTCGCGCGCTTCGCGGACGCGTTCGGCGACCGGTGCGACCGCGTCGTGTTCCACCTCGTCGAGGTATGTGTCGATACGGTCGAGTACGACGTTGTGCGCCGCCTCCTTCTGCATCGCGCGCAGGACATCAAGGGCGAGTATGTTCGAAGTACCCTCCCAGATTGGACCGACCTGTGCATCGCGGAGGAGGCGCTCGGTCACGAAGTCCTCGACGTAGCCGTTTCCGCCGAAGATTTCCATGGCGTACGAAGCCATCTCGACGGCGTCCTCTCCCGTACGGTACTTCGAGACGGGGACGAGTATACGCATGAGACGGTACCCGTCGTCGTCATCGTCACGGACGTACGCGTCGAGCGCGTCCGCCGCCTCAAACGAAACAGCGGTCGCCGCCTCATGCGTCACGGTCATGTCGACGAGGTCCTTCTTCATCAACGGATAGCTCTCTATGGCATCGCCAAACGCCTCGCGGTCGGCGGCGTGTATCTTCGACTCCAGTAGAGCGCGCGCCATCGTGCCACAGCTTCCGAAGGCGTTGGTGAGACGCTCGTAGTTTAGCATCTCGGTCATGTACTTGAAGCCGCGTTCGGGTTCGCCGACGAGACGGGCGCGCGCCCCGCGCAACTCAACCTCACCCGTCGGAACGCTCTTGGTACCCAACTTGTCCTTGAGACGACGGTAGTAGACATCGCCGCTCTCCCGGAGTTCGTCGTCCTGTTTCAGCACGAACAGCGACAAGCCGTCGGTACCTTCGGGTGCGTCGGGGCGTCGCGCCAAGACAAGCGCCGCGCCGGCGTCGATGTTGGAACAGAACCATTTCTCGCCTTCGAGTTCGTAGACGCCCTCCTCGTCTGTCGGACGTGCCGTCGTCTCATTCGCGCCGACATCACTACCGCCCTGTTCCTCGGTCAGGAACATAGCGCCCTGCCTCAGGGAGTCGGTGTCGCGCGCCGTGAGCGCATCGAAGACATCGTCGTGCCGCCCTTCGTCGTCACACTGTTCGAGGACGAGAGCCGCGCCGCCGGTCATCGATACGGAACACGCGAGACCTATGTCGCAGTAGCAGATGAGGTAGTAGTGGACGAGCGAATGCGTGACAGGCATCGGTTCGTCGCGTCCTTCGGGAGCGCGGAACGAGTCGGCGACCGCACCGTTCTCGAACGCGATACGGTCGTTTTCTCCCTGCGCCGGATGGTACGAGACGCGGTTTAGAACATCGCCGTAGCGGTCGTAGGTTTCGAGTTCGGGCGGGTTGTCGTCGATGATGTCGGAGTTGTCTGCGACTCGCTCGCCAACGAGACCGCCGAACTTCGACAGACGTTGTTCTCCCCCTGAGTATTCGTCTTCGGAGTAGACACGCTCAACCTCCCGACGAAGGACCGGGTCAACGTTCCAGTAGTTCATCCCTCGTCCTTCGTCGTACCCCGTATACTCAACCATACGGAGGTTTCGGCTTACTGACTAATGTATCTGACTTAGACAAACGTCGAAACCGGTTCGGTGTACGGGCCGGGGGGGATTTGAACCCCCGGTCACCTGGTTAAGAGCCAGGTGCTTTAACCGGACTAAGCTACCGGCCCACGACATCGAAAAATCGGTTCCGGAGCGGGTATATACGTTGTGGTTCGTACGAAAAGACTGATATGGCACGCGTTCCAATTTCGTGATACATGTCAGAACTGGAAAGCACCGTCCGTGCGGAACCCGACGAACTCGTCGCTCTGAAAATCCTGGGTTTGGAGGGCGGCATCGGGGCAGGCGCGAAGGTCTCGTGTAGCGACCTTGCCTCGCGGATGGAGACGAGCGACCAGACGGCGTCTCGTCGCCTTCAGGCGTTGGAGGAGCACGGTCTCGTCGAACGCGAGATGCTTTCCGACGGGCAGTGGGTCAAGGTGACCAACGAGGGCGAGACCGTACTGCGGCGCGAGTACGACGACTACCGACGTATCTTCGAGGGCGCGGGAACTGTCGAACTCGTCGGCGAGGTCGTGAGCGGTATGGGTGAGGGCAAGTACTACATCTCGCTCGACGGGTACGTGGAGCAGTTCGTCGAGCGTCTCGGTTACGAGCCTTTTGCAGGTACGCTCAACCTGTCTCTTGACGACGAAAGCACGCGCCGGCGCTCGGCGCTCGAAAACACCGACGGAATACCCATCGACGAATGGGAGAACGA
>JBKHFQ010000083.1:0-5917 GCA_046540135.1 Halobacteriales archaeon | reverse complement strand
CCGACGAACACCGCCTCAACGAGGAGGACGCCGTCGCTTTCGTACAGGAGAACTACGAGGTCGATATCGAATGAGCGAAGCAGAAGCACAGGAACAGGAACCCGACGAAGACGACGGGGTGCGGACGGGCAACAAGCTCGAATGCCGCCGTTGCGGACGCAAGGAGGGTCTCGTGACGCGTTACGAGATAAACCTCTGCAGACAGTGCTTTCGTGAGGTAGCACGAGACATGGGAGCAAAGAAGTACAGCTGAGGTGACAGGTATGACAATGACAGATCCACTTTCCGACGCGCTCTCGGCGATAAAGAACGCCGACAAGCTCGGAAAGCTCGACTGTACAGTAGAGCCGGCGTCGAACACCGTCGGTAACGTCCTCGGTGTCTTGCACGACGAGGGCTACGTCGACGGCTTCGAGTTCGTCGAGAACGGTAAGGCGGGCAAGTTCGACGTTGACCTCGCCGGACAGATTAACGACTGCGGCACGGTCAAGCCGCGTTACTCGGCGAGCAAGGACGAGTACGAGAAATGGGAGAAACGCTACCTGCCCGGACGCGACTTTGGTTCTCTCATCGTTACGACGAGCCACGGCGTCATGACCCATTACGAGGCGCGCGAGGAGGGCGTCGGCGGGCAGATACTTGCGTACGTGTACTGAGGTGAGAAGAATGAGAAAAGAAATCGACATACCGGACGAGGTCGAGGTCACGCAGAGCCTCGACGACTTCACGTTCGAAGGTCCGAACGGGACCGTGGAGCGTACCTTCACGTACCCCGGCGTAACAGCGACGCTCGAAGACGGCGCTATCGTCTTCGAGACAGAGAGCGAACGCAGGAAGCAACGCGCGACGGTCGGAACGTTCGAGAGTCAGACGGAGAACGCCTTCCGTGGCGTGACCGAAGGCTTCGAGTACGAGATGAAGGTACTGTACTCCCACTTCCCGATGCAGGTCGAGGTCAAGGGCGACACCGTCGAGGTCCGTAACTTCCTTGGCGAGAAACACCCCCGTGAGACAGCCATCGTGGGCGACACGGAGGTGGACGTTCAGGACGAAGAACTCGTCGTGCGCGGTCCCGACAAGGACGACGCCGGACAGACCGCGGCGAACATCGAACAGGTGACGTACGAGAACGACAAGGATGTCCGTGTCTTCCAAGACGGCATCTACATAACAGCGAAGCCGGAGGTGTAAAGAATGGCAGAAGAACTCACGGACGTAGACGGAGTAGGCGAGTCGAAAGCCGAGACGCTCCGCGAAGCGGGCTACGAGACGGTCGAAGACCTCAAGCGCGCCTCTCAGGACGACCTCTCCGAGACCGAAGGCGTCGGAAAGGCGCTCGCCGCGCGTATCAAGGCTGACGTAGGCGGCTTGGAGGTCGAGGAGACCGAGGAAGAGTTCGTCGAAGAGGAAGACGAGGAGGAAGAGGGCGAGGTCGCCGAGGTCGTCTCCGCGGCTTCGCTCTCTGACAAGACCCCCGAACTTGACGACGAGACACGCGACGCGCTGAAGAAGCGCGCGGCGCAGAACAACCCGTCGTTCAAGCGTCAGGACCACCACAAGAAGAAGCGCGTATCCGCCGACTCGTGGCGGAAGCTACGCGGAACCAACAGCAAGCGGCGTAAGAACATCAAGGGCAAGGGAGCCGAGGTTGGCGTCGGCTACGGCAAGCCTGCCGAGGCGCGCGGTCTCCATCCGAGCGGCTTCGAGGAGGTTCTCGTACACCGACCCGAAGACCTTGATGGTGTCGACTCCGACACGCAGGCTGTACGTATCGGAAGTAGCGTCGGCGGAAGGAAACGCGAGCGTATCGAGGAACGCGCTCTCGACGACGAGATACGCGTTCTCAACCCGACACACGTGGAGGGAGAAGAATGACCGACCTAAAGAGCCAGAGGCGTCTCGCCGCCAAGATAATGGACTGCGGCGAGAACCGTGTCTGGATGGACCCCGACTCGCAGGGCGAAATCGCGGAAGCGATTACGCGCGAGGATGTCCGCGAACTCGTCAACCAAGGCGCCATACGAGAGAAACGCAAGAAGGGCGTCTCTCGCGGACGCGCACGTGAACGCGACGAGAAACGCAAGTACGGTCACCAGAAGGGACTGGGTACGCGTAAGGGTAAGAAGGGAGCGCGTAGCGACCCCAAGGACGAGTGGAAGTCGACCATACGCGCTCTCCGTAAGGAACTGCGTCGGATGAAGGAGGAAGACGAGATAGACGCGTCGGAGTACCGCGACCTGTACGCGAAGGCGAAGGGTGGCGAGTTCGACTCCGTCCGTTACCTCAAGAACTACGTCGAAGGAATGGAGGAGTAACAATGGCAACAGGAGCAAGATACAACGTTCCGATGCGACGAAGGCGCGAGGGGCGCACCGACTATCACCAGCGCCTCCGTCTTCTCAAGAGCGGAAAGCCCCGTCTCGTCGCACGGAAGTCCAACAAGCACACGCAGGTACAGGTCGTCGTGGCGCGCGACGAGGGCGACCACACGGTTGCCAGCGCGCACACGAACGAACTATCTAACTTCGGCTGGGAAGCCCCGACGGGCAACCTGCCAGCGGCGTACCTCGCAGGACGTGTCGGCGGTGCGAGAGCGGTCGACGAAGGTCACGAAGAGGCGGTTCTCGACATCGGTCTCAACCGTGTCACGCCATCGAACCGTGTCTTCGCCGTCCTTTCGGGCGCGGTCGACGCGGGTCTGGAAATACCCCATGGCGAGGACGTACTCCCGTCCTGGGAACGCGTCCGCGGCGAGCATATCGCCGATGGCGTCAAGTACGAGGCACAGCCAATCGACGCGAGCGAACTACCCGAACACTTCGACGAGGTACTCGAAAACGTGGAGGCTGAGCTATGAGCCAAGGCGAATACGACGACGAATGGCAGCCTAAGACGCGTCTTGGACGCAAGGTCCAGGAGGGCGAAATCACCTCGATGGACGAGGCTCTCGACTCGGGTCTTCCGCTCAAGGAACCCGAAATCGTGGACACGCTCCTCCCCGACCTTGAGGACGAGGTTCTCGACATAAACATGGTCCAGCGCATGACTGACTCGGGACGACGTGTCAAGTTCCGTTGCTCCGTAATCGTCGGCAACGGAGACGGATACGTTGGCTACGCCGAGGCGAAGGAGGACCAGGTCGGTGCTGGAATACGCAAGGCGATAGACGTAGCGAAGCTCGACCTGATACGCGTGCCCCGTGGAACGGGTTCGTGGGAGTCGCGCGCTGACGAACCGCACACGGTTCTACTCGAAACCACGGGCAAGGCGGGTAGCGTCGAGGTTACGCTCATTCCCGCGCCTAAGGGCATCGGCATCGCGGCGGGCGAAACGGCGAGCCACGTCCTCCGCCTTGCAGGAATCGAGGATGTCTGGACCAAGGCAAGCGGTCAGACGCGGACGACGGTCAACTTCGGCAAGGCGACGTACAACGCCCTCGAGGCGAGCGCTGAGGCTCGTATCCCACAGCGCGCGTACGACAATCTGGAGGTGTCGGAATGAACGCGAACCAGGTACAGAGTCACGCACAGCGTGACTCCTCGTCGTCCAGGGACGAAACCGTGGAGGTGTCGGAATGAGCTACGGAATCGTGCGCATCCGCGGCGGCGCGGACACGCCCGGCGATGTTGAAGACACGCTCGACATGCTCAACCTCGGGCAGGTCAACGCCTTCACCGTCCTACCCGACGACGACACGTACGCGGGTATGGTGCAGAAGGTCAACGACTACGTCGCCTACGGCGAACCCGACGCCGCGACGGTCGCTGTCCTTCTCGAAAACCGTGGCGAGACGCTCGAAGGCGGCGACGTGGACGACGCCTACGCCTCCGACCGCGGCTACGACGGCGTCCCCGAACTCGCCGAGGCGGTCGTTGAAGGCGAGACGACGTTACGCGACGAGGGCGTCAGCCCGACTGTACGCCTACATCCGCCGCGTAAGGGACACGACGGAATCAAGCAGAGTTATAAGCAAGGCGGGGTTCTTGGCAACCACGGCGACGACATAGACGAACTGCTCAGGAGGATGCGATAATGTCACGTGACTCGAAGAAACGCGGACGCGGTTCGCGTACGCACGGCGGCGGCACCCAGAAGAACAGACGCGGCGCCGGACACCGCGGCGGGCGCGGCGAAGCGGGGCGCAAGAAGCACGAGGCGAAGAACCATCCGCAGTTAGGAAAGACGGGGTTCAAGCGCCCCCAGAAGGTAGTCGAAGACATCGACGTCTCAAACGTCGGCGACATCGACCGCGAAGTCGACACGCTCGTCGAACGCGGCGTCGCGGAGGAGACCGACGGTGGCTACGTCGTCGACGCCTCGGCGCTCGGGGTCGACAAGGTTCTCGGAAGCGGACAGGTGCGTAACACGCTCACCGTTCGCGCAGACAACTTCTCCGACTCCGCGGTCGAGAAGATAGAGGACGCTGGCGGAGAGGTCGTCGTGACCTCCGAGGACGACGTGGACGAGACAGAGGAAGACGAGTAAACGAGGGAACGGAACAGGAATGGGCATAATAGACGTACTCGAACCCGTCATCGTTCGGATGCCGAGCGTCAAGCGTCCGAAGAAGCACGTACCTTTCAAGAAGAAGCTCTACTGGACTCTCGGCGTCCTTGTTCTGTACTTCGCGCTCACGAACGTTACGGTCTACGGCGTCAACGTGCAGGGCGACCTTTTCGGACAGTTCCGGTCCGTCCTCGCCGGTGCGCAAGGCTCGATTCTCCATCTCGGAATCGGACCTATCGTCACGGCGAGCATCGTCCTCCAGCTTCTTGACGGGTCCGACATGCTCCCTATCGACACCAACGAGCCGCGTGGACAGGCTCTGTATCAGGGTCTACAGAAGCTACTCGTCGTGATTATGTCGGTGCTGACGGCGGCGCCGATGGTGGCGAGCGGCTTCCTCCAGCCTGCGACCGGCATGGGTCTGCCTCCGAGCCTGATGGCGCTCGTCGTCTTCTTGCAGGTCGCCCTCGGAGGCGTCCTCATACTGTACCTTGACGAGATAATATCGCAGTGGGGCGTCGGCTCCGGTGTCGGTCTGTTCATAATCGCCGGTATCTCCCAGCAGATAATCGGCGGTCTTTTCGACTGGAGTACGGAGGGCGGCCCGGCTGGAATCGCCGACCTTTCGACGGGTCTCCTGTTCCGCTGGTACCAGATATTCACGGGCGCTTACGACCCCGGATTCGCCCTCACGAGCGGCGACGGATTCTGGTTCCTGATGACCTACGGCGGACAGATACTGTTCGTCCTTACGACGGTGATAATCTTCGCTATCGTCGTCTACGCCGAGTCGGTCCGCGTTGAGGTTCCGCTTTCGCATTCGCGCGTCAAGGGTGCGCGGGGACGGTACCCCGTGAAGCTCATATACGCGAGCGTCCTCCCGCTCATCTTCGTCCGCGCCATTCAGGCGAACCTCCAGATGTTCGGACAGATGATATACTCGCAGGGGTTCCAGCCCGCGTGGTTTGCCGTCTACGAACAGGGTCAGGCTACCTCGGGACTGATGTACTACCTGACGCCTATACACAGCCCTCTCGACTGGATGTGGTGGCTCCCCGTCGGACCCGACCAAGCCGCTTGGCAGATACTCATACGTCTCGGCGTCGACTTCCTCGTCCTCACCGTCGGTGGCGCTATCTTCGCCGTCTTCTGGGTCGAAACCGCGGACATGGGACCCGACTCGGTGGCGCAGAACATACAGCGGTCGGGTATGCAGATACCCGGGTTCAGACAGAACCCTGCGGTCGTCGAGAAGGTTATGGACCGGTACATACCGCAGATTACGGTGATGAGCGGCATACTCCTCGGCGTACTCGCCGTCCTCGCGAACGTCCTCGGAACCATCGGAAACGTGACAGGACTCGGTCTCCTCCTGACCGTCTCCATCACGTACAAGCTCTACGAGGAGATT
>JBKHFQ010000082.1:0-5922 GCA_046540135.1 Halobacteriales archaeon | reverse complement strand
ACCGTATGGCTGAGCGTCGGTAGCGGGGTTAAGATTATACGAGGAGCGCGCGACGGTTCCTCATGCGCATAACCGGAGTCACACAGTACCACGCAGAGAACGCTCTCGACGGCGCGTACCGCCCGACGTGGATACCTGGCTACCCGCAGTCGACTAACGAGGCGGAGGTAATTGAGGTCGAGACCGACGAGGGTATCGTCGGATACGCCGCGTCGCCGTCGTTCGCGGGCGGTATCGAGTACGAGGACCAGCTTTCGCTTTTCCTCGTCGGAAAGGACCCCCATAATCTGCGGGAGATACGCCGCGGACTGGAGACGTTCGACCTCCTCGGACCGCGCCCGTGGCACGTCGAGATGGCGTTATGGGACATAATCGGCAAGGACGCGGGGAAGCCGGTCCACGAACTTCTCGGCGGGGAGCGGCGCGAGATACGCGCGTACGCATCGACGGGCGAGCACAAGGAAGTTGACGAACGTCTCGCGTACGTCGAGGAACGCGTCTCCGAGGGCTTCGAGGCGGTTAAGCTACGTCTCGGACGCGACGAAATCGAGGACGACCTACGCGTCGCACACCGCGTCCGCGACGAGTTCCCGGACCTGACGCTGATGGCTGATGCCAACATGGGCTGGAAGGCGCGTGTAATCGAGGAAGGACGTACGTGGACGTTCTCCGAGGCGCTCCGCGTCGCGCGCGAACTCGACGCGCTCGGCTTCGAATGGCTCGAAGAACCCCTTGACCGCCACGACTACGCGGGATACGCCCGTCTCCGCGACAAGACGGACATCGCTATCGCGGGCGGTGAGTTCACCGACGGCGTCCACGAGCTACGCGAGATGTTGCGCAACGACGCTCTCGACATCGTACAGCCCGACTGCTCTATCGCGTGCGGACTCGGAGAGGCGAAGAGCATCGCCGACGAGGCGCAACGCGCCGGCGCGCGGTACACGCCCCACTCGTGGACCAACGGACTCGGTATGGTCGCCAACCTGCATATAGCCGCCGCTACGGACGCGCGTTGGTTCGAGTACCCGTACGAACCCCCGTTCGTTCCTGAGGCGCGCGACTTTCTGCTGTCCGCTCCCTTTGAACACGACGACGGATTCGTTGCGCCCCCCGATGAACCGGGGTTAGGTGTTGAGGTGGACGCCGACGAACTCGACGACTGAGGGTTACGTACCGGCGCAGTCAGCTTTCTGACCTATAGCTCATAACGGAATGCTTATGCCCGTCGGACTTCTGTCCTATCTAAGAGGACAGTATGAACGGGGACACGGCACACACGTATCTGTTACTCGGTATCGGTGCGGTCTTGGCTATCGGGGCGACGGTACAGGAGCCGGGGGGTACGCAGGTGATGATGGCGGCTACCGGGTTTGTCGCATTCCTTATCGGCGTTATCAAGATGTACGTGGACGACCGGTATACTTCCGGGGAGGAAGAGGGGGCACGGTCGTCACGGTATCTCCGCCCCGTTGGAGCCGCGATGGTATTTCTATCCACACTTCTACCTTACCTACCACTTCCGCTTGAGCGCGGTGCCACGCGGACGGCTTACTCCTTCGTTGATGTCGTTGTCGCTCTTGCGTCGGGCGCGCAGGCGGAGGGGAGCCTCAGTATCGTCATCTTCGCATCCGTCGTCTTCGCGGGCGCGGCGGCGTCTCTCCTCCACTACTCCGGCGGGTACGTCGTCCTGTTCGGTGTCGCGGGATACGGATACGTCGTCTCCCTCCTAATGGAGATGAGCATCCTCACGGTCTTCCTAACCGAGTTCCGATCCGGTATGTACGTTGCGACCGCGGGTGCTGTCCTGATTGTGCTTTCGTCGCTCGTCGCCAAGCCGCCCGAGACGGAGACAACAGGTAACAGGCGGCTTATACACGAAACTCCGCTCTACGACCGGCGAAAGCCCAACAGGTGACCAACGCCGTCGGACCGTCGAAGTAAACCCGTATCAACCCGCTCCTAGTTGAAGATATATCGGTGACAGCGACGGCTTTGAGAGCTTCGACGACCGACGAAAACCAAAACTGTATTACCGTGTGGCAACCATACCCAAGGTATGGATTTCAACTTCGTGGAGTCGGACGAGCACAAGATGATTCGCGAGACCGTAGAGGACATCGCGGACGACTACGAAGACGAGTACTGGCAGGAGGTCGAGAGCGGTATGTGGCCCGAGGAGTTCTGGCAGGACTGCGCCGATGCGGGCTTCCTCGGCACGGTAGTTGACGAGGAGTACGGCGGTCAGGGAATGGGTCTCGAAGATTTCGCGATGATTACGGAGGAGTTCGCCGCAAACGGCTGTCTCGGCGTCGAGATGCTGTTCGTCGTCAACATCGTCTTCGGAGCGGTCACGCTACAGGCGAACGGTAACGAGGAGCAGAAGGAGGAGTACCTACCCGGACTCGTCGAGGGCGACCTCAACTGGGCGATGGCGCTCACGGAGCCGAACGCAGGACACAACGCGCCTGAGATGGAGACGTTTGCCGAAGAGCGCGACGACGGTACCTTCGTCATCGACGGCACGAAGCAGTGGATAAGCGGCGTCGACAAGGCGGACAGGATGCTTCTCGCGGCGCGCACCACGCCCGTCGAGGAGGCGACGAAGCGCACCATGGGCGTCACGCTGTTCCTCGTTGACCCGCAGGACGACGCAATCGAACGCCGCGAACTTGATGTCGGTATACCGACGCCTGAGAGGCAGTACGAGCTTTCCATCGACGGCTACGTCGCAAAGGAAGAGGACATCATAGGCACCAAGGAGATGGGACTGTACCAGCTCTTCGACACCGTCAACCCCGAGAGGCTCATCGGTGCATCGGGCGCTATAGGCGTCGGACGTTGCGCGCTCGACCGCGCCATCGACTACGCCAAGGACCGCGAGGTCTTCGACGGTCCTATCGCCGCGTATCAGGGCATACAGCACCCCATCGCCGAGAAGTACTCCGAACTTCACGGCTCGCGCGAACTCGTCCGTAAGGCGGCACGGATGCACGACGAAGGACTCGACCCCAAGAAGGTCGCCGAGGTTTCGAACATGGCTAAGCTACGCGCGAGCGAAGCGGGACACGAAGCGACCGACGTTGCGCTCCAGACCCACGGAGGAAACGGCTTCTCGCGTGAGTACGCCGTCATAGAGATGTGGAAGGGCACGCGTCTCGCAAAGACCGCGCCGGGTTCGTCGGAGATGATGAAGAACTTTATCGCCGAGCACACGCTCGACATGCCGCGTTCGTACTAAACGTCGGCGCTCCAGACGTTTTTCTCTCTCAGCCACAGCATCGACCGCGAGACGACGCTCAGCAACGGCAGTTCGAGCAACGGACCGATTACGAGCGCGAGAGCAACGAGAGGTTCGTTCGGAAAGGCGACGACCGCAACCGCGAGCGCCGTCGGCGAGTTGCGCGAAAGGACGGTGCAGGAGAAACAGACGTTCTCCTCGTAGCTGAAACGCGCGACGCGTCCAACGACGAGACCCAAGCCGAAGTTGACTACGTAGAAGACGATGACGGGGAGCGCGACGAGTCCGAGGACGACGGGGTTCTCGACGACAGCGTCGCCCTGTGACGCGAACATAGCGGCGACGGCGAGCGCGAGAAAGACGACCTGCACCGGAGCGAGCGCAGGCAGGAACGAGCTACGGAACCAGTCGTCGCTCTTGATACGGGGTAGGACACCTCGCGCCGCCGACGCGAGGGCGAACGGTACGACGAGAACCAGCGCGACGGCTTCGACGAGAACACCGAGAGGAAGTTCGACTAGTTCGCCCGCGAACAGGTAGAGGTAGACGGGCAGAAGGACGAGCTGAAGAACGAGGTTGTACGGCAGGAGCGAGGTGGCGAGCGGCACGTCTCCGTCGGCGATGTCGGTGAAGACGAGGTACCAGTCGGTGCAGGGTGTCACCATGAGCATCACAAGTCCTACCCAGAGTGCGGGATGGTTACGGAGGAAGACAAATCCGAGGACGACGGCGAGTAACGGGTTCCAGACGAAGTTGACGGCGAGACTCGTTCCCACGACACGCCGGTTGCGTAAGGTGTCGCGGAGACGCGCGACCGGAACCTGAGCGAAGACGGCGAACAGCATCACGAGCAACAGTGGGAGTATGATGCGGTCGGCTACGGTCGGCACGCCATCGAACTGAGCGACGACCAAGCCGACTACGACGCCCGCGAATACGAGAAACGTCTGGTACCTCTCGAAGACGTTCACGGACATACCGCGGCGGCGCGACGTTAAACCGTTACGTCCTCTCGACGAACTCCACGATATGCTCCGCGACACGCTCGCCCGCATCCTCCTGAAGGAAGTGCCCCGCGTCCTCCACCCATACGTCGGGCTGTTCGTCGGCGGTAGGTATGAGGGCGCGCAGGTCGTCGCGTGCAGGTCCCGTAATCGGGTCGGAGTCGGAGAAGAGGACGAACGCGGGCTTGTCCCAGTCGGCGAGGAGTTCGCGCGTCTCCGCGACTTCGTCCGCTCCGGGGTCGTCGGGTGAGGTTGGCACGCGCAGGGGCATTGCGCGCGCACCCGCCTGGTACGAACCGTCGGGGAACGGGGCTTCGTACGCCGCCTTGACCTCGTCGCTCAGGTCGTTCACGCATCCTGCGTCGATGAGAAATCCGATAGGGAGTTCGTCCGCACCCTTGACGAAGTCGCGGAACTGCTCCCACTCGTCGGGCATCCCTGCGCTACCGTCCTGCAGACCCGTGTTCATGGGTACGAGACGAGCGAAACGTTCAGGGTTGCGTGCCGCCACGCTCAAGCCGAGTATGCCGCCCCAGTCCTGACAGACGAGCGTCGTGTTGGTCAGGTCAAGTTCCTTGACGAAGCTTTCGAGCGCATCGTACTCCGACGCGAACGTATAGTCTTCCTCGTCCTCGAACTTGTCGGAGCGCCCGAAACCGGGTAGGTCGGGGACTACGACACGCCCCTTCTCGGAGAGCGTCGGTATCATCTTGCGGTACAGGTACGACCACGTGGGTTCGCCGTGGAGACAGAGGAACGTCTCGTCGCCGTCCTCGTCGCCCTCGTCGACGTATGCGGTACGCGCAGTCTCGCCATCCGCATCGACCTCGACGTACTCGGCGTCGTAGTCGTATCCGAACAGGTCCTCGAAACGTTCGTCCGGGGTGCGTAGTACCATGGAACGAAGATGGTGGACGCACGGAAAACCTTTCTGCGCCCTCCGCGCCGTCTAACCGAGAACGCGCCGCGGCGTCTCGTCACGTTCGACACGGAGACGTAGACGGCACCGCACGCAGACGCCGCCCGCGTCGCTCACGCGTCTGCCGCCGACGCGCCGCGCGTGTTTCACCGACATCGACGCCTCGCGCTCGCCGCGCCCGCAGAGGACGCAGTCGGCGTCCCACCGTAGGCGTCCGAGGCAGGCGGTGCACAGAAACGTAGTATCGACCACGCGCCCGTCCTTCTCGAACAGCGCCTGACGCGTCTCGCGTTCGGCGCGGCAGTTACCGCATCGCATAGAAAAGATACGTGGCGCGCGCTTATCCGTCCGTCGCTCCTACAGCTCTTCGCTCGACTCCAGAGCGCCGCCGACACGGTCCTCCGCCTTCTCTTCAAGCTTGTACCGCTGGACCTTCTGGGTCGCGCTACGCGGGAGCTCGTCGACGAAGAAGATGCGGCGCGGGTGCGCGTACCGTGCCGTGTGCTCCAGCGAGAACTCGCGTAGCTCTTCCTCGGTCAGGTCCTCGCCTGCTTCGACACCATCCTCCAGAACGACGAACGCGACGGGTGCCTCACCCTTGATTTCGTGCGGCGCGGCGACGACCGCCGCCTCCGCCACGTCGGGGTGTTCGTACAGACCGTTCTCCACCTCCGCGGGGTAGATGTTCTCTCCGCCCGCGATAATCATGTCGTCGGCGCGGTCGACCATCCAGAAGTAGCCGTCCTCGTCGACGCGCG
>JBKHFQ010000081.1:0-6073 GCA_046540135.1 Halobacteriales archaeon | reverse complement strand
GCGCTCCTGCTTCCGTTCGTCCGCCCGCATATCCGTTCCATACTCGTGTCGCGGTTCGGGGACGCCTTCAGACGCGACACCGTCGTCGTTGAGGTCGGCGGAACTGGACGGGACGGGGATATCGGCGGACGGAGTGAGTAACTCTTAAGACGTGCCTCGAACTACGACGGACCGCGGGCCAGTAGCTTAGCCAGGTTGAGCGTTCGGCTGATAACCGGGAGGTCCTCGGTTCAAATCCGAGCTGGCCCATACATCTTCCTAACGTCTTACTCGGTGGTACACAAATCAGCGGAAATCAGACGACGACAACGACCACCAGACCGACGAGAATGCTGAACGTGAGGAGAGCCTGCATGACAGCCGTCGCCAGCACACCCAGCGTCGTATAGGCGGCGGTCCGTAGGCTCCCGTCGCGGTCGCCGGTTCTCCGGTACTCCGCGATGAAGACCGTCCCCGCGGAACCGACGAGCAAGCCGGGTGGTCCGGCGACCAGCATCCCTCCGAGACCCACGACCCCGGCGGCGAGCGAGAGCCTCGTGGACGCTCCGCCGGCTTTTGCCGCAACCGCACCGCCGAACCAGTCTATAGCGAGCACCGCCAGACCGACAGCCGTGAACAAGGTCAGGACGACCGGACCGGGGTCGGCGTACCCCGTGGAGAACCAGTAGGTGTAGACGCCGGCGAGCGACAGTAAAGCGCCGGGTAGGAGGGGGACGAAGCTTCCCAAGACGCCGACCGTCGCAAGCGCCAGCGCGAGTACCACGAGCGGGTCGATTCCAAGGACCATCGTCGTATCGTAGTGTTCCTTCCGTTATGTGTGTTGGTCTTTGGATGCGCGTCTCTCCGAGTTTATCGTCAATCCAAGGGACAAAGACGTATTTTTCCTACTGGAAAGCTTAAGAACGCGGGGGGAAAAGCCAGCAGTATGGGAGGCGAAAACGTCTTCGACTGGCTCTCGCTTGACTACGACGAGGAACTTGTCTGGTCAGGTGAACCGCGGCTTAAGAGCATAATCCCCGCCGTCATATTCGGTATACCGTTGATAGCCGCGGCGGGTCTCGGCATCGTCATCATCCTAGGCGCGTACTACAGCGTCAAGAACACCGACTACGTCGTCTCCAACCAAGGTCTCTACGTCAAGAAAGGCGTGCTGTCCAGAAGCGTGCAGAAGATAGAGTTCGACAAGGTCCAGAACATCTCGTTCAGCCAAGGCATCTTCGGCAAGCGGTTCGGATACGGTAGCATAGAGATTTCGACGGCGGGCGGTTCGGGCGTTGAGATGAGGTTCAGAAGCATCGACAACCCCCGCGAGGTTCAGGACAGGATTACGAGCCTCGTCAAGGAAACCTCCGAGGACGGGAAGACGCAAGGTAAGACCGAAAAGGAGCTTCTGGAGGAGATACTGTCCGAACTCAGGGATCTGAACGAGAAGGTCGGAAGCTGAGGCGGCGTCGGTCGCCGTCTTACGGGCGCAACGCAAACCTACTTCCGGCGTAAGACGTATCTACCCCGTGCAACGGTTTCCCAAAACCCGGTCTTTGTCCGAGGAGAGCCTGTCGGGACACGTCTGGGTACAGGAACTCTTCACGGGCGAACCCTTGCGTTTCCGTGTCGCGTCGTCGGGGTTCGTCGAGTTCGGGACGCACGGCGAGGTGTTCGGCGCGGACGTTCCCCTACGGTTCCGGGCGGCGGCGCGGTGTGTCCGCGAGCAACTCAACCGCTCCGCGCTCCGCCGCTCCGTCGAGGACACCGAGTCGGTTACTTTCCTCGGAACCGCGACGGTGTACAAAGGTCTGGAGTACGACTGGTCTGCGCTACCCGCCTTCGTCGGTGTCGATGTCTGGTCGGATAAGAAGGAGGCGTACCTGACGCCAGACGCCGCTTCATCGGCGTACTCGTCGCTCGGTCTGGCGCCTCTTCCCGCGTTTGAGAAGGAGACGGACGCCGAACGCGCACCTATCGGAGCTTACACGTCGGGCGACCTTCCCGAATCGCGGTTCCGCTACGGTCCCGCCGCCGGCGTCCTCGTGCGCGACAAGTCGGGCGGAAGGGGCGAGGTCCGGATACCGATGGAGGGCGAAACGGTGACAGCACCTGAGGAGGTGGTCTCGCGGTACGTTACGGAGGAACGCGTCCGTAACGCTGTCGAGGAGGTCGGAACGGCGGACGACGCGCGTTTCGAGAAGGTGCTGGGTCGTGTGACGGAGAGGATGGTAAGGGAGAGGTACGCCGACCTATACAAGGGAGGCGGTCCCGCCATGACCGAGCGCGAGATACGGTCGACGGTGGCGGAGAGCGTCCGGCGCTACCTGTGAGGCGCGTTCGACATCGGTTTAGGATTTTTGCGTAATCATCGACATACGTAACATGCGTCTATGATACACCTGTGCGGCGCTACCCATTACAAAAAAACAAAATTGAATTTTACGCCTATACTAGTGAATACTACACTACTCAAGCCGTTCCGACAGGATTATAATGAACTAAGATGTATATGTAGTGGGTTCTCGATATGGCAGACACAGAAATAGAAACCGTCAGAGTCCCGTGTCTCGTTATAGGAGCGGGTGCGGCGGGCGCTCGCGCCGCGATAGGTATGATGGAGGAGGGTCTGGAGCCGCTCGTGGTGAGCAAGCGCGACCACGGCGACGCACACACTACATGGGCACGTGGCGGTGTCAACGCCGCGCTCGGCAACGTTGACGGCTCCGACTCGTGGGAGGTCCACGCCGCCGACACGCTCGACGAGGGTCACTACGTCAACAACCCCGAAGCTGTCGAGGTCGTGACCAAGGAAGCACCGAAGAGGATACGCGAACTCGACGGCTGGGGTATGGAGTTCTCGCGCACCGTCGACGGCGAGATTAACCAGAGGTACTTCGGGGCGCAAGCATACCCGCGGACGTGTTTCGCGGGCGACCACACTGGCGAGGCGATGCTCGACGCGCTCGTCTCGAAGGCGCAGGACCTCGCTATCCCGTACCGCGACAACGTCATGGTGACGCGACTCCTCAGCGACGGCGACCGAGTCTACGGAGCCGCAGGGTACGACATGGAGGACGGGGGATTCGTGCGTTTCCTCGCGGGTGCCGTCGTCCTCGCCGCCGGAGGAGCGACCGCGGTCTACTCGCGGCACTCCTCGCGCGAGGAGGAGAACAACGGCGACGGCGCAGCGCTTGCGTACGAGGCGGGCGCGGAACTCATGGACATGGAGTTCGTCCAGTTCCACCCGACCGGGATGGTTGGCGAGAGGTACGGCGAGGACTGGGACGGAAGGCTCGTGACGGAGGCGGTCCGGGGCGACGGCGGCGTCTTGCGCAACTCCGAGGGCGAGAGGTTCATGTTCGAGTACTCCGAGATGGACCGCCCCGAACTCGACGCGCGCGATGTCGTGGCGCGCGGGATATCGAAGGAGATAGAGGAAGGACGCGGTACGGAGAACGGTGGTGTCTACCTCGATATATTGGAGGAGGACCGCGAATACATACGCGAGAGGCTCCCGCGTATGTACGAGAGGTTCGAGAGCCTCGGTGTCGACATAGCCGAGGAACCGATGGAGGTCGCACCGACCGCACACTATGCGATGGGCGGTGTCGACTTCGACCCGCGGACGGGGGAGACGCGCGTAGAGAACCTCTACGTCGTCGGCGAGACGACGGCAGGGGTCCACGGAGCGAACCGCCTCGGCGGCAACTCGCTCGCGGAGACGGTCACGGTCGGGAAGCTCGTCGGTGAGTACGTAGCCGCAAAGCGCCCGCGCGCCCCCGAGACCGAACCCGACCTCGGACACGGCTCAGAAGACGAGTTCGACAGGCTCCGTGAGAAGCTCGACACTGACGGCTCCGAGAACGTAGAAGGGGTAGTCGAAGACCTAGGCGAGCTAATGGAGGACCACGCGGGTATACGCCGCGACGAGGAAAGCCTGAGACGCGGTATAGAGAGGCTCGACGAGATACGCGAGAGGAAGGAGCGTCTGGACGTGGACGGCGACCTGACGAGCGTCGAGTTCGAGTTCACCGTCGACCTAGAGTTCATGGTGACCGTGGCGGAAGGTATCCTACGCGGTGCGCTCGAACGGACGGAGTCGCGGGGGGCACACTACCGCGACGATCATCCGGAGAGGTCGCGGGACTGGAGGAAGAACGTGCTATACCGGAATACCGACGACGGAATGTCGCTGAGGACGGCGGAGCCGGGGGAGCCGAGCGAAGAGGTCAAGAGGGCGCTTGATGAGGAGCACGAGCTGGAGTACCACCACCTCGAATGACGGTTCAGTACCTGTAGACCGCGTCGGCTATTCCTACGGTCTGCCCTACACCGACTAGGGCTACCCCCGTGGTCGGTGGCGGAGAACCCGCGACGACGGACGCGGCGTATACGGCTACCCCGACGATGGACAGAGCCGCACCTACGGCATACGGCGCTGGTTCCTCAACGGCGCGCGCCGTGAGGACGAACCCCGCCGCTGGCAGGAGGAACCAGCCGTAGAGCGAGATGGCTACGAGGGTGTGGAGGTCCGAATAAAGACCGACGAACCCCGCGACGGTCACCGGCAGACCCACGGCGAGAACCGCACGCCAGACGCGGAGGACGCCCTCGGACATCTGTGACCAGGAGTCGACGGCGAAGAGCGCGATTAGGACAGCCATCACACCGTAGGCGATGAGTAGAGTCCTTGTCTCTACCAGTCCGGCGACCGCCGCCCCGGCGGTCGTCCACGCCGCAGGGACGAGGACGACAGGTCCGTTCTCGGTTAACGCGTTACCCATTAACTATAATTGTCGCGCGGGTTCCGTGAGGCTTTCGGACACCGCCCGCGTAGACCAAGCATGAGCAAGGTAGGCGTGATAGGAGCGGGCGGCGGTGGTGCGGCGGCGACGTACGTAATCGACAACGCGACGGACGCGGACGTGACGGTGTTCGAAAAGTCGCGTGGTGTGTGCGGGCGCGCGGCGGCGAGACGCCGCGAAGGAACCGTCTACGAGTACGGCGCGAACTACCTCAAGGACGACGACGAGCGCGTCAACGAACTCGTGACCGAGGAGTTCGACGACGGTCTCGTTGAGGTCGAAGGACCGATATGGACCTTCGATGGCGACGGAAACGTCTCCGAGGGGCGCGACGGCGACGAGCGCAGATGGACGTACGAGGACGGTATCACGCGTCTGGCGAAACACCTGTTCGGCGCGACTGACGCGACGGTGGAGCGCGAGACGCGTATCGAGGAGGTCCGGCGCGACGACGGATGGCGTCTGATCGACAGAGGAGGGAACGAACACGGAACATTCGACGCCGTCGTCGTCAACCCTCCCGCGCCCCAGACCGCCGAACTCCTGCGCGATACAGGCGTCGAGGCGGTCGACCGTCTCGGCGAGGCGGCGGCGCGCGTGCCTTACAGGACGGTTTGGACGGCGGTACTCGGCTACAGTTTCGAGGTCGACGCCCCTTACTACGCGCTCATCAACACCGACGACGGACACGATATCGGCTGGCTGGCACGCGAGGAGTGCAAGCCCGGTCACGTCCCTGATGGCGAGTCCGTCATCGTCGTTCAGGCGTCGCCCGACTGGTCGACACGGCGGTACGATGCGCCGGCGGAGGAAAACGTCGCCGAGCTCGCCGAGAAGACGGCGGCGCTCGTCGGTGACGAACGTCTCGCCGAACCCGACTGGACCGACCATCAGGGCTGGCGGTACGCGCTTGCGGACGACGGCGTTGGAGGCGGCTTGGTGCAGAACGCGGCGGACGAAGGCGTCTACGTGACCGGCGACTGGGTCGCGGGCGAGGCGCGTCTGCACGCCGCCGTCCGGAACGGTTTAGAGACGGGTGAACGCGTTGCTTACAGTCTCTAGCCCACGAGCGTTGTGTTCGCCGCCTCGTCGGCTTGGGACGCGGCGCCCCCGATACATCCGCCGGTTAGGACGACGAAGAGTAGCAGTGCGGCGAGATGTTTCCTACCCGAAGGACGGCGGGAGCGCAACGTCGTACTTGCGGTATCTCACAGTCCCCAGTGGGCGACGATTCCGGTCGTCGTGACGACGGCGAGAAGCAACTGTAACGGCGCACCGACGCG
>JBKHFQ010000080.1:0-6095 GCA_046540135.1 Halobacteriales archaeon | reverse complement strand
GGTCGAGGTCGTCGCCGGGGTCGAGGTCGTTCTCGGGGAACTCCAAGAAGCCCTCCGCGAGCACCCGTATAGCCTCGTAGATGTTGTCCTGTAGGTCGTCGCCCAACTCCTGCGAGTACGTGTTACTGCCCTCGTACACGTCGTCCAAGAAGCAGTCGCCCGTCGCACCCTCGACAAACGCCGCGTTACGGAAGAACAGGTAGAAGTACTTGAACTCCTCCAAGCCGCCGTCCTCCAGAACCGCGGCGAGGTCCACGTCGTAGTACGAGTCGAGCTTGTGGCTCGTTCCGGAGTAGTAGATACGCCAGTGCTTTCCGTTGGTCAGAACCGCCCAGTCGACGGGGGTCTCCTGCAGGTAGACGTGTATCTGGTGGCTGGGGTTCGAGAAGTCGTGTTTCTTCTCGCCGCTCGCCGAGAGCTTGTCGAGCGAAAGGTCCCACTGCTTCGCGTCGGCGACCGAGAGCGCGTTCCTGTAGAAGTCCTTGCCCTCCGTCTTCCCCGCGATAGCCTCCTCGCGTGCCTCCTCCGTCTCGAAAACAGCGTAGTCGGGACGCCTCCTTCCGCGCTCCACCGTCTCCTCGACCTCGTAGACGTGTCCGAGAGCCTCGAAGACGGGGCGCACGAAGTTCTTCTCCAACTGCGACTCGTTGTAGTTCCCGAACCTGCCCTTCTCGTCCTCGTAGAGCGCCTTCACCTCGTCGTACGCGTTCTCAAGCTCGTCGTCATCCGTCTCCCAGTCGTCGGTTTCGGGAAGATGTTCTTGGAGGTAGTAGTTCGAGAACAGGTCCCTGTTGGTCACGAAGTTGAGTTCGGTCTGCATCGGATAGGGTAAACAGTCGAAGGCGGAGTATCAAACTTGGGTATACGAGGGCGTCGCTTAACCGATGTAACGCAGGTCGTCGTCGGCGGGGAAGCTACCCATTCCGCCCGGCTCTTGGTTCATCTCCTCAAGACGTTTGACGACCTCCTCCATCTCCTCCGCGCGGTCTTCAAGCTTCTCGGTGTCGACCTCGAAGTCGAGCGCGTCGCAGAGAACGTTGAGAACCGCCTGCGCGCTCTTGGGGTCAACGAGATAGCCGCTCGTCTCTCCCATGAGACAGACCCCGTCGAACCCCCTGCGTTCGCCCAAGCCGAGAAGCAAGCCCGAGACGCCTACGATTCCACCCTCCGGTTCGCCCTCACCGAACTCGACGCCGTGGTCGCGCATCTCGTCGACTAGCGCCTCCGAGTTCGCCGCGCCGACGACGCTGTACTCCTCGACGAGTTCGCCGGTTGCGACGCCTCCGAGTGCGTAGATGCGTTCGACGCCCGCCTCGTCCGCTGTATCAAGGACGCGGTCGGTTATCTTGTAGTGTCCGTCGATGGTCTGTGACTGGTGGTCGCCCGTCAGAACGAGCGTCTCGACGCCGTCGGCTTCGAGTTCGTACAGTTCCGCCGAGGTGAGTTCGGCGGTTCCGTCGTCATCAACGGTGCACTGCGGCGGGAAATGTTGGCTGTGTATACGCCGCACCACGCGCGACTCGAACTCGTCAACGAGATGCTCGGCGACGAGCTTTCCGACGTGCCCCACGCCGGGCAGACCCTCGACAAGCACGGGTGACTCCGACTCTATCTCGGCTACCTCGACAACGTCTATTTCGTCCATTTGGTGCGCCTCCTGTACTCGCCGTAGGTATCGTCGGGTGAAAACCTTGGCGGTGCGGTGTTACGCGTCGCCCCGCCGCATTCGGGGCAGATGTCGCGGAGCGTGTAGAAACGACCGTCGTGTTCGTCGGAGTCGCAGACGCGTATCAGCGCCTTCATGCGCTACGCCTCGGACGTGTGCGGCTCCTCGTGGTACTCGCCGCGTCCGCCGAGGTTCTCGATACGGTCGCGCGCCTCGTCTGCGCAGTCCTCAACGGCGCGCTGTGCCGTCTTGTAGTCGTGCGCCTTCGCCGTGATACGGTACTCGGGCGCGCTGACGTACTCTATCTCGACCTCCACGTCGCCATCAGCCTCCTCGTACTCCGGAGTTTCGACGCCGCTCAGCGCCTCGATTACGTCGTCGACCCCGTCCGCGGCTGTCGTCTCAACGTCGACGTAGCCCGTAACCTCAACGTAAGGAACGTTGATGTTGTCGCGGGCTATCTCGGTCAGCGTCTCGGCGCGGTCGCCCTCGATTCCGGCGTCCTCAAAGACCTCCTCGCCGCGTACTGCACCCTCTTCGAGCGCCTCGTACATCGTGCCGT
Source organism: Halobacteriales archaeon (assembly GCA_046540135.1). Taxonomy (GTDB): domain Archaea; phylum Halobacteriota; class Halobacteria; order Halobacteriales; family Halorutilaceae; genus Halorutilus. The sequence goes on along the minus strand of JBKHFQ010000080.1, from coordinate 3,867 downwards.
AACGCGCGATAAGAGCCTCGGCAACCTCGCGGTACTCGTCGTCATCCTCGAACTCGCGCGAGAGCCAGTTGTCCGCCTTCGTCTCGTTCTTCCACTCCTGTATCTTCTCCTGGCGCTGATGGTCGTTAACGTCCTTCGCCGACAGGTCTATCTGCTGGCTATCCTCGTCGACCTCCAGCACCTTGCACACAACCGTCTGACCCTCGCGTACGTGGTCGCGTATGTACTTGACCCAGCCGCTCGCAACCTCGGAGACGTGTATGAGACCTTCCTTGTCCTCGTACTCGACGAGGTCTACGAACGCACCGAAGTCCTCCACCTCGGTGACCTCGCAGACGACGAGTTCGCCGGGTTCAGGCCAGCCGGAGTACTTCATCTTACCGCGCCTCGACTACCTCGACCGTCTCCCCGTGAACGTCTCCCTTTCCTCCGGTCGGCGTCACGAGCGTCGAACCGCAGACGGCGCACGCGATTTCGCTCGCGGCGCGCTCGAAGACGACCTGTTCGTTCTCACAGTCATCGCACTCGACGCGTAGGATTCTACTCGTCATCTTACTCCTCCAGTTCGAGCTTTCCGGCGCGCCATCCCTCGCGCGAGTGCGCCTTACCGCAGTCGGTGCAACGGTAGACGAGGTTCGTCTTCTTCGTCGGCTTGTTCCCTCCCGGCACCTTCGAGAACTTGCCGTCGTTACCGATTCCGGAGTTACGGTCGCGCTGGCGGTCTATCCATTTCATCCCCGTCTCGCGTCCGCGCTGGACACGCTCCACCTCGTGCTCGTGGTGGGCGTTGCAGTGGGGGCAGTGCGTGTTGAAACGCCTCGGCATCTTCATGGTACCGGACGTATCCCGTCTGCCCGTATGATACTTTCGGTTGTTCGTCACGCCCGGTTCACGCACGCGACGACGGACACAGGTCTTCGAGGACGCAGTCGGCGCAGTCGGGCGAGCGCGCCGTACACGTCGCACGTCCGTGGAAGATGAGAAGGTGCGACACCAGACCCCAGTCGTCGCGCGGCACCTTCTCCTGCAGAGCGCGTTCGATTTCGTCGCGGTCGTCGGTGTCGACCAGACCGAGACGCTGGGATAGCCGCTGTACGTGAGTGTCGACGGCGATACCTTCGTGCGTACCGAACGCGTTCGAGACGACGACGTTCGCCGTCTTGCGTCCCACACCCTCGACGCGCGTCAGGTCGTCGACGTTACGCGGAACCTCGCCGTCGAACTCGTCGACGAGCGTGCGCGCTCCTTCGCGAAGATGGCGCGCCTTCCGGCTGTAGAAACCCGTCGACCGAACGAGTTCCTCGACGCTCTCCTGCTCCGCCTCAGCCATCGCTTCGGGCGTTGGATACTCGTCGAAAAGCTCGGGGGTGACCGAGTTGACGCGCTCGTCGGTGCACTGCGCCGAGAGGACCGTGGCGACGAGCAACTCGTACGGCGTCTCGTAGTCAAGCGTCGTGTCTGCCTCCGGGTACTCGTCCTTGAGTCGTGCGAGAACCTCGTCGGTCTTGTCCATATACGGCGTTGCGCCCGACGCGTCAAAACGGTTCTGACAAGGCTTAACTACGCGCCGTTCGGATTTCCGTTATCAGGAGGTTCAACCTTGCAAGCTTCAGACACCACAAAGTACTTCATTCACGCGAATCTCAGGGCGGACGGCGTCGTCGAACGTTCAGATGTTGTCGGTGCCATCTACGGGCAGACCGAAGGACTGTTGGGCGAAGACCTTGACCTGCGCGACCTGCAGGACTCCGACAAGATAAGCCGGATGGATGTCGATGTCGAGAGTAGTAACGGCAGTTCGCGCGGAACCGTCACCATAGGCAGTAGCCTCGACCGTGTCGAGACATCCGTACTCGCCGCGTCGCTCGAAACCATCGAACGTATCGGACCGTGCGAGGCGACGGTCGATATAGAACTCGTCGAGGACGTACGTACGACCAAGCGCAAGGAGATAGTCGAGCGCGCCAAGTACATACACCGCGAGATGTTCGACGGCTCCGCTATGGACACCGACGAGATGCTCGACGAGGTGCGCAAAGGCGTACGCAAGGGCGAGATAACCGAGTACGCGGGTCTTCCCGCAGGACCGAACGTTGAGGAGAGCGACGCCGTTCTCGTCGTTGAGGGGCGCGCCGACGTGCTCAATCTGCTCAAGTACGGCGTTAAGAACGCCGTCGGCGTCGAAGGAACCGATGTACCCGACGCTGTCGCCGAACTCTCCCACGACAGGACGGTGACGGCGTTCCTCGACTCCGACCGGGGTGGCGACCTCATACTCAAGGAACTCGGACAGGTCGCCGACGTTGACTACGTCGCACATCCGCGCGACGGTCGGTGTGTCGAGGACCTTTCGGGCGAGGAGATAAACGAGGCTCTGCGTGACAAACGTCCGTTCGGGGAAGACGGCCCGTCGGAAAGCAGGGACGAAAAAGGAGATGGAACGACCTCTTCGGAGGTCGAAGACGGAACCAAGCAGGACGGGTCGACAGACAACGGGATCGTACGGAAGGACGGGTCGGAACCGGCGCTCGCTGACACGCTCCGCGATGCAGAAGGAGACGAGGCGGTCCTACTCGACGGGGATCGCAAGGAGGTCGAACGCGTAGACGCCGGGGAGTTTGCGGAGGTCCTGCGCGACACGGACGGCGAGGTTGAGAGCCTCGTGGTCGGGAGCGAGATAGACCAGCGTGTACTCGACGCGGCGAGCGAAGGCGGCGTCGAGACCGTCGTGGGCGCTGAACTAGGACCGGTCGTCAAGAAGCCCCTTGACATCAACGTCGTGACGGAGACCGAACTGCCGTGACGGACGAACGTATACGCGACTTCCTCCGCGAGGACGTTCCCGCCGACTGGCGCGACGTTTCGAGCGCAGTCGTCGACGGAGAGGCTCAGGCAACCGTCTTTACGCGCGAGGACGGCGTCGCGGCGGGCGTCGAGGAGGCGTGCGGCGTCTTCGAGTACCTAGGCGTCGAGCCGAATCCGCGCGTCGAGGACGGAGACAGAGTCGAGTCGGACGACGTTATACTCGAACCGTCGGGCGACGCGACGGCGCTCCTCCGCGGCGAACGTCTCGCGCTCAACGTCCTTGGAAGCATGAGCGGTATAGCGTCCGCAACCCGCGACTGCGTCGACCGGGTGGAGGGTGCGAGCGCCGACACCGTTGTCGCCGCGACACGTAAGACGACGCCGGGGTACCGCGACTTCGAGAAACGTGCCGTCCGTCTCGGTGGCGGCGACCCGCACCGCCACGACCTGACCCACGCCGTCATGGTGAAGGAGAACCATATCGCTCTCGCGGGACTCGAAGACGCCGTCAGGCGTGCGGTCGAGATGTCGAGCTTCACGACCAAGGTCGAGGTCGAAGCCGAGACCCTTTCGACCGCCGAACGCGCCGCGGACTTAGGCGCGGATATCGTCCTCCTTGACAACATGGAACCGGACGAGGTGGCGGTTGCTGTCAACGTACTCGACGGTTACGGGGTCACCGTGGAGGCTTCGGGAGGCATCACGCGTGAGAACGTCGCCGAGTACGCGCGTGCTGGCGCCGACATCGTCTCGATGGGTAGCCTCGTACACTCGTCCAACTGGCTCGACCTATCGATGCGTGTCGACTGATGCGAAACGCAATCCTTATGACGTTTAACCTTCTTTTTGACCCAAGTCGAAGAAAAAATGCGAGAGAAAGCGCGTACTGAAGAAAAAAGTTATTCAAACATGTCGATAACCGACGACGCCGAACTATCGCTCTGGAAGTACAGCGACTCCTTAGGCGCGCTACCCGACGAGTACGAGAACCTGCCCGACGACGAAAGGAGGGAACGCACCGAGACAGCACTCGAAGAACTCGACGACGTCGTCCTGGCCCAC
>JBKHFQ010000079.1:0-6104 GCA_046540135.1 Halobacteriales archaeon | reverse complement strand
GTCGGAACCGTCAAGGACGACGCGGCGTTCGACGTGCCGGAGTTCGACGGTACGTGGTTCTCCGTGTTCCCGCGCTGTCCCACAGACCCAGTCGGCGAAGGCACGCTGGCGCGTCTCGGAACCGGCGTCGATGTCTGAGAGGTATCGGTACCAGAGTGTCGACGGATACGCGTCGGCTACGTCGGGCGGGGCTTCCGCGTCAACGGTTCCACCTTGTAATCCGTCGACACGTTCCCCTGACGCGAGTTCGACAGGGACGAAGTACCAACCGTACGTCTCCTGAGGCGTCGGCGAGTACATCTTCCACGCGTACTCATCCGGGTCGGTGACGCCGTCCGAGAACCCGACGTATCCGAGCGCCGCGCCCTGCCAGACGAGGACGAACGCGACGACGGTGACAGCGACGGCGACGCCCGCGTACGACAGGAAGCGCTCCAAGGTCGGTGCTGTGCTATCACGAGACAGTGCGACGACACGGTGTGGAACCGCGGACACGACGCTGTCGGAAGGCACGCGTTCCTCAACACGGTCCCAGAAGACAGGGGGGAAGAACATCACCAGACCTGCGATAACGACGAGTGGGAAGACACCGAGACGGAGAGTGAGCGCCATGGCAACGTGAGCGGCTACGAAGGAGGCGGTGAGAGCCGCGCGCGCCCCTCCGACGAGGATGACGAGAAGGACGGAGACGGTAAGCATCGCTACCCACGCCCAGTTTATCGCTTCTAGGAGGAGGGGGAGTTCGGCGAGGTACGGACCGAGAAGGACGGTAACGGTTTCGAGACCGAAGACACGTCGGACCGCCTCGCCCGACATCCAAGGCTCTCCACGGTAACGCAGGACCGCGTTCGAGGTGTAGATGACGACGATGAACAGAAGGACGGCGACAGCCGGAGCAAGCAGGACCGTGTCAGGAACCGACGTGCCGTCGCGCCGGAGTCCGTCGACCGACCAGCGCGCTCCGAGCGGTAGGAAGACGGCGAGAAGAAGGAGGACGATTAGCATCGTGTCGCCGCCGTTGAGAACGTACGGGTTACGCGTGTAAAGCGAGACGTGGAGAACGAGCGAGACGAACCCCGCGAGGCGTGGGCGGAGTCCGACGGCGAGCGCGACCGCCGCGAGCGCGGAGACGCAGAGAAGGACGACCTGTACGACAACGCCTCCGGAGAGAGCGTGCAACGAGAAACGCGCGAACCCCGGGAACAGTTCGGCGAGAACGTCGCGCGGCAGGACGCCCGCGTCGGTGTAGAAGACGCGTAGGTCGCGGGCACGCATCGACAGGTCAACGAGCAAGCAGACGGCGAGAATGAGACGGAAGGCGGCGAGCGCACGCGTGTCGACGGAGAGACGTTTCCGCGCCGCGTCTGCGACATCCGCCGTTTTCATCGTCGGTGAAACGGGGACGGAACGAATATTTCTTTCCGTCCTCTTTTGTCCGCGCGCCACGAACCTCACCCGTGGAACCGTACGACACGTTACGCACCGACGAAACGATGGCGGCGCTCGTCGAGGACTTCGGGCGTGTCACCGTCAAACCCGCCGAAAGCGGCGAGGAGTTCCGAAGACTCGTCGTCTCGCTCACGAATCAGGCACTCAGCACCGAGTCGGCACGCGCTGTCCGCGAGCGCCTGTTCGATGCCCTCGACGACGTGACACCGCGCTCCGTACTCGAAACGCCGCCCGAAGAACTTGCCGCGACGGGCGTGGGGGAGACGAAGGCGGAGTACCTCCACGACTCGGCGCGAGCGTTCCGAGACGGCGACTACGGACACCAAGCGTTCGCCGACGCTACGAACGACGAGGTACGTGACTCCCTGACCGAGATACGCGGCGTCGGAGAATGGACCGCTGACATGTACCTCATCTTCGTCCTCGGACGCGAAGACGTTCTACCTCTCGGTGACCTCGCAGTCCGGCGCGGCATCGAGTCGCTGTACGGCGTCGATACGCGCGACGAGATGCGCCGCGTTGCGGAAACGTGGAAGCCGTACAGGAGTTACGGGACGCGGTACGTCTGGGAGTGGTACGAGGATTAATCAACAGCGATATACATCGACCGCCGCAAGAGCCTATATGGAAACGAGCGATGCGCTGAACGTTCTCAAGTACGCACCCGTTGGAACGACGGGTCTGATGTCGGTCGCTTGGGGAGTCCAGAGGTTTTTGCAGGCTACCTCCGCGGGTGGCAGGCTGAATAACCTCACCGCCGAGAGGTACGCTGTCCAAGGGCTCGTCGTAACCCTCGTCGGCTGGACGCTCATGTTCGCCGCCGTCGTCGGTCTCTACACGGGTGTCGGACCGGAGGAAGGAAGCGACTAACCGACCAGCGACCGCACGCGTTCGATGTTCTCCTCGTAACTCTTCCCGTCCGACGTCGGTGTCTCAAGAACCATCGGCAGGTCCGTGAACTCGTCGGCGTTGACGACGTTCTCGAAGCCTTCGTCGCCGATACCGCCCTCGCCGATGTGTTCGTGGTTGTCCTTCTCACTTCCAAGCGCGTCCTTCGAGTCGTTGAGGTGTAGGAGTTCGACGTGTTCGAGACCGAGTTCGGCGTCGAGTTCTTCGAGTACGTCGTCGAAGCCGTCGGCGAGGTCATACCCCGCGGCGTGCGCGTGGCACGTGTCGATACAGACGCCGAGGTCGTCGTTGGGCGTCTCCGTCCTGTCGAGCATCTCGCGTAACTGAGAGAACTCCTTTCCGAGCGTCGTTCCCTTGCCCGCGGTGTTCTCGAACAGAAGCGTGACGTCGTCGGGTATATCGAGAGCGTCGACGCCGTCGGCGATACGGTCCAAGCCGTTCTCGACTCCCGAACCCGTGTGCGCACCGGGATGGAAGACGACGTACTCGACACCCAGGGCGTGCGCGGCGTAGAGTTCCTGCTGGAGGCAGTCGACGGACTTCTCCATCAGGTCTTCCTTGGGCGTGGCGAGGTTGACGAGGTACGTCGAATGAACCGTGTACGGTCCCTGTCCCGCCTCGTCGCGCGCCTCGCGGAACGTCTCTGTCTCGTCCTTGTCGTACTCCGCGACGGTCCATGTCCGCGGCGAGCCCGCGAATATCTGCCCGCAGTTGCCACCAACGTCCGCCTCGCGCTCTACCGCGTTCTCGACGCCCCCGGAGACGGAGACGTGTGCTCCTATGCGCATACGTCAACTTGGTAAGACGGCGGCAAAACCCGTTCGGTATGGTACGCTACCGCGGTCAGTCAGCGGGTTCTTCGGCGGCTACGGGGGCGTTAGTCGCCGACGTAGAGTTCCCCCCGTCTGTGTACGAAACAAGCGCCTTGAGGAACTCGTGGCGCTCGAATCCGGGCCAGTATGAGTCGCAGAAGTATACCTGCGCCTCCGCGCCTCGCGCCTGCCACGGAAGGAAGTTCGATGTGCGGCGTTCCCCACCCGTGCGTACGAGAAGGTCGACATCCGACGACAGGCGCAGACGTGACTCGACCGCCGGTGCGCCGACCGATTCGGACGATACGATACCGTCTTCTATGTCGCGTGCGAGACGACGCGCCGACTCGACGAGTTCCTCACGTCCGCCGTATGCCAGAGCTATGTTGACCCTCCTTGCGTCGTATCCGCGTGTCTCCTCCTCAACGTGCGCAACCGCGTCCTGCACTCGTTCGGGCAGACGCTCGATGTCGCCGATGCCGCGCACGCGAACGTGTCTCTCGTGGACCTCGTCGCTCTCAGCGAGTTCGTTGAGCTTCTCCGCGATTATGTCGAAGAGTCGTTCAAGTTCGTCGTCGTCGCGTTCGAAGTTCTCGGTGGAGAAGGCGTAAAGGGTGACTTCCTCGATGCCTGCGTCGTACGCCCAGTCGAGAACGTCCTCGGTCGTCTCAGCACCCTCGGCGTGCCCCTCCTCGGGTTCTTCGCCTTTGGTACGCGCGTACCTCCTGTTCCCATCCTGGACGACCGCTACGTGCCGCGGTACGTCAGTAGAGGAAAGCTTGCGCTCCAGATAGGCTCCGTAGAGGCTGTGCGCTAGATTCCTCAGCATCCGACTCAGTCAACATAACTACGTCGGTGTATTCAACGTAACGAAACGAGTCAGCCTTCTGTCTCGTCTCCCTCGTCGTCGGAGTACGCCTCGATTATATCGGCGAGCGACTGAGACTCCTCGTCCTCTTCCTCCTTAGTAACGGCTATAGAGTTCATAATTAATGGAGAATTATCATGAAGACTTATAACGCTTCCGCAGAAGGGTGGGAACTGGACACACGTCCAACCGGAGGCTTACCGCCGTGCGAACGTCACGGATAAGAGGTAAGACGCCCTTGTGCCGGCATGGGAATCTATGCGTTAAGACGAGCCAACGACGAGACGGCGCGCACGGTTGCGGAGGCGGTCACCGACAGCTTCGATGTCGAGACCGTCCGTATACGTGGACTTGCGGAAGCCACACGCGCTTCGGGGAACGCTGAGGTGGTCCCCGAAGGAGCGACGGGCTACTTCGAGGACGATGTCGGCGCCGAGAACGTCGACCGGGTGGTTGACGCGCTCGGCTCACTCACGCGCGTCGTGTTCTACGCCGACTCTCCCGTCTTTGCTTGGTTTGAGGACGGGAAGGTGCGTTTCCGCGGCGACGAGAGGCTTCTGGAGAGGATACGCGATGCGGGGATAGAGGCGTCGGTTGCTGACGAGACACCCGAATCCGTCGTGGCGGAGATGACCGACGACGAATGACCAACCGCGGCGACATAACCGGAACGGAGCGTGCCCTCGTCGAGGAAGACGGCGAGCGACGCGTCGGACCGGCGGATGAGATAACCGTCTCGACGCTCGACCGCGGCTTGTTGTACGGCGACGCTGTCTTTGAGACCCTGCGGTGTTACGACGGCGCGCCCGCATTTCTTGGAAGACACGTCTCGCGTCTCGAAGAAGCGCTTGACGCCGCGCGTATAGACGCCGAAATCAACCCGGCGACGGTCCAGGGGTACGTCGACGACCTCGTCGACGAAGGCGACGCCTACGTGCGCGTGACCGTCACACGCGGAAAACGTGACGGTCTTCTCGGTCCGACAGAGGATACGCCGACCGTCATAGTCCACGCAAAGCCCGTCGGACAACGTCGTTATTCCCCCGCAACGGTCGAGACGGTCACCGAACCGCGTCCTGTCGGTATCGTCGGACGCCACAAGACGGCTTGTTATCTCCCTAACATCGTAGCACGCGACGAGGCGGAATCCGCGGACGAAGCCATCATGCTCGCCGAGGACACCGTAGCGTCGGGGACCGTTTCAAACGTCTTTGTTGTCCGTGACGGAGCCGTCGAAACCCCGGCGGACCGCGTCCGGAACGGCGTCACGCGTGAGATAGTGCTCGATGAAGCGCGCGGAAGGTACGAAACGCGTATCGGTGAAGTAACCGTCGAAGATGCTGACACCGTCTTTCTGACCAACACGACCTGGGGCGTCCGTCCTGTCGAGTCCTTCGACGGAAGGGAATACGACACCCATCCTGTCGTTGAGGAACTCGCCGACGCGTACCTCCGGCGAGCGCTTGAATCCGCCGGCGTCTAAATCTCCTCGCGCCCCGGTTCCACGAGCCTGTCGACATAGTCGACGAGCGCCTCCTTTGCGTCCTGCGGGTGTAGCTCGCCCTCATTGAGGTCATCCGCGAGGTCGTCGTACGACTTGTATTCGAGGTCGCCGCCGTACTTTTCGGGACGCTCCACCACGACGCGGTCGAAACGCGGGAATACGTGGTAACGGTAGATTTCTGCGACGGGGTTTCCGTCGGTCTGGGGCGGACAGTACGCCCCGAGTATCTTGTCCTCGATTTCGTCGCGCGAGTCGTCCATCGCTATCGGGTCTCCTTCGCTCGACGACATCTTGTCGCCGCCGCCTTCGAGCGATGTCAGTATGGGCGTGTGCAACGCCGTCGGTGCGTCGTAGCCTATGTCGGGCAGATGGTCGCGGGCAAGCATATGTATCTTGCGCTGGTCGATTCCGCCGACGGCGAGGTCGACATCGAGTCGCGCTATGTCGACCGCCTGCATCAGCGGATACCACATCTGTCCCACCTTAGGATTCTCCTCTTCACGGGCAACCTCCGACATGCTCCTGCGCGCGCGGTTGAGCGTGACGCGGACCGCGAGCGAAT
>JBKHFQ010000078.1:0-6130 GCA_046540135.1 Halobacteriales archaeon | reverse complement strand
GTGCGCGCCTCCCCGTGACGCTCGTACACGAGATGCAGAAGCGCGGCGTCGAACGCGGACTTGCGACGCTCTGCGTCGGCTTCGGTCAGGGTGCGGCGACGACGTACACACTGAGGTAGTGATTTACGACCGCGACGCCCCCCTGAGGAGACATATTCCGCTCGTCCTTCGTCCACCTGCCTGTCAACCTTATCGGATACGTATCGCGGTCACAGCATACAGGGGTCGGGCTTACGAGGACGATATAGACGCCGGTGTCGTCAAGCCGTCTAGGGACAGCGTCAGCTCTACTCCACGTCCACGTCAACGTCGGCGGTTACTACGATAAGGACGCCGACGACAACAGCCGCGAGACCGCCCCAGAGCATGATGGACGAGTTACGGGCAATAGGTGCCAGACCCATGTTGGACAGGAACCTCTCCGCCATCACCACGTTACCTATCGCGAGGGACAGTATCAGGAGGAGGAAACCGGCGAACACGAGTATGTACCCCGATGTTTCGGTGACCGCCTCCGTGGAACCGTTTCGTTTCACGTCGGTGAAAGATCTGCGATCGACTTAACTCTGGTTGAAGCCGATGATGTTACGGACGACGCGGCGTGCGGTGTCGCGGTTGAACAGGGTCGTCGGACGGTCCATATGGACGTTTATCTCGCCCTCGAACGCGCGCATGAGGGCGCGCTGGAGCGGGCGCGGGAGCGCGTACGCCTTTCTTATCTTGTGTCCGAGACTCATCTCGCGTCCGAGTTCGTCGCGCCACGCGCGCTCGTAGACGCCGAGCGTTCCGGGCGAGTCGGTGTTGACGTGTAGCGCCGCGGCGTCTGCGGCGGTCATTCCGTAGACGATTCCGCCGCCGGTGAAAGGCTTCGTCTGTGCCGCTGAGTCGCCGACGAGGAAGCCTCGGTCGGTCGTCGTGCGCGACGGGGGACCGATAGGTATCTGTCCCGCGCAGACACGGTCGAATGAGCGAACGTCGACACCGGCGACTTCTTCGAGTTCGTCGCGCGGCGAACCCTTCGACGCCGCACCGTACTCGACGCAGTCGCCGCGGGGGATACGCCATCCGAAGAAGTCAGGTATGTCGAGGTAGACATCGACGAGGTCGTCGTCGTTCGCGTCGCCCTCGTCGGCGAACCCCAGAACGCCTTGGAGGAGTTCGTCGGGTTCGGGGAGACCGAGTTCGTCGCGCACCGTCGAACGCGGACCGTCGCATCCCGCGACCATTTTCGCCTCGTACGCGGCGCCGTCGTCCGTCTCGACGGTGACGCCGTCGTCGTGCTCTTCGACCGAAACGACGGGCGTGTTCTCGTGTAAGGTCGCGCCGGCGTCGCGCGCCTCGTCGGCGAGAACGCGGTCCATCTCGACACGGTCGATAGCGTACGAGACGGTTTCGTCTCTGTAGAACTCGTACGACGAGTCGCCGACGTGGAACCGCGCTCCGCGTATCTCGTTTCCGACGAGTTCGTCGCGCGCTCCGTCGGGGAGGAACTCCCAAACGTCGCCCGATACGTGTCCTGAGCAGGCGAGTGGGACGCCAACCTCGCCGCGTTCAAGGACGACGACATCGGCGCGTTCGGCGAAACGGCGCGCCGTCCGAGAGCCTGCGGGTCCGGCGCCGACGACGACCAGGTCGTGCATACGTGTCGGTGGTCTCGCGCCGACTTAACGGTTGTCGAAAGGTAGTAGTGTTGTCCGCGCGTGTTACGGACGCAATGGTATCAGAAGGAGACTCAGCACCTGACTTCACAGCACCGCTCGCAACACAGGACGACGTCGCCGAGGTCACGCTCTCGGACGAAATCGGGGACGGACCCGTCGTACTCGCCTTCTTCCCCGGCGCTTTCACGTCGGTCTGCGAGGACGAGATGTGCGAGTTCCGCGACGCGTTCGCCGACTTCGAGTCGCTCGACGGTTCGGTCTACGGCGTCAGCGTCGACGGACCTTTCGCACAACAGGCGTTCGCGTCGGACAACGACCTCAACTTCCCGCTCGTGAGCGACTTCGGCGGCGAGATAATCGAGGACTACGACGTAGTTCTCGAAAGCCTCGCCGGAATCTACGGTCCGGTTGCGAAACGGTCCGTCTTCGTGGTCGACAACGACGGGGCGGTTACATACTCGTGGGTCAGCGACGATCCCGGAGTTCTGCCCGACATGGACGAGGTGCGCGCCGCCGTCGAGGAAGCCGCATAACGGTTCTCCGCGGACGCCGTTGGTACGGACACCGACAGGTATAGTCCGTTCCATACTGCGAAAGTTCCCACGACGATGGAAAACCGGCACAGCTGGGGTAAAATTAGCTTTACAGATTCTAAATTGAGGTGGGGTCGACAATAACGAAGACCGGTAGGTGTTAACTTAGGTTAGAAGCAATTAGAAAAGAATAACCGTGCCAACATGTTTGTTCGTACTATGAGCAAACACCCCCCTGCGGACGAGATAGACGCAGACAAGATTGGCGTCGAGGACGACGACCGTAAGCTCGCTAAGATGGTTAGCGGCGACGAGCTTATAGAGGACATAAACCTCGACAGGGAGGAGATAAAGTGGCGCAAGGACTTCGTTGAGTTCGACGAGGAGGACGTTCAGAACCTCGAAGAGCTTGGGGACCTCTTCGAAGGCATCAAGGAGATGGCGGCGGAGGAGTTCTACGACCACCTTCTCCGGTACGATGAGACGAGGGAGATTATCGAAGAGAGGTCGACGCGCGGCGTCGAGTCGCTCAAGAAGACGCAGACCGCGTACCTGATGAGTATATCGAGCGGCGTCTACGGCACCTCGTACTTCGCCGACAGGGCGCGTATCGGCAAGATACACGAGATGCTCGACATGCCGCCGAAGCACTACATCGGGACGTACATGCACTACAACAATATCGTTATACCGCGTATCGTCAACAACGTTATCAACAAGCACGTGGAGGAGATGGACGGCGGTGGCGGTCTGATAGGCGGTCTCTTCGGCGGCGGCGACGCCGACGATAAGGAAGCCGAGATACGCGCCATCTCGGAGGAGATAGCCGACAAGATGATGTCGTGGCTCCGTATCACCAACCTCGACATGCAGGTGGCTATAGATACGTACCTCTACTCGTACGCCGAGGACCTCAAGGACTACAACGACGAACTCACGGGCGTCGCGGTCGATGTCGGCGACTCCGTGAGCGAGATAAACGAGTCGTCGGATGAGGTCGTCGAGAAGGCGCGCGAGGTCGACGAACTCGCCACCGAGGCGACCGAGAACAGTAGGAAGGTCGCCGACGAGGTTTCTGATATGGGTATGACGGTCGAGGAGATAGCGAGTAGCGCAGAGGAGGTCGACCGCATGAGCGACGAGATGGAGGAACGCGCCGAAAGGACGCGCGACCGAGTGGCGGAGATAAACGAGGCGGTCGAGAGCGTCGATGAGACGCGCGCCGAGAACCAGGAGAAGCTTGAGGGACTCGACGAGCATCTCGAAGACCTCGAAAAGATAACCAAGAACCTTGAGGACTTCGCCGACCAGACGGGCGTGCTGGCGACCAAGGCAGGTACGCAGGCGGCGGAACTGACCGGCGAGGCGGGCGAGAAGCTACGTAACATCTCCGACCAGATAACAGACGTAGCGGCGCAGGCTGAGAAACGCGCCGACGACGCCGACGAGATACTCGAAGAGGTCACGGAGAGCGTACACGACGCGGCTGACGCGCTCGAATCGATACACGACGAGGTCGAGGATGTCGATACAGCGGCGGAAGAGGCGTCGGAAGAGATAGGGGCGGTCGTTGAGTCGGCGCAGGAGACGTCGAGTAGCATGGCGGAGATAAGCGATGTTACCGACGAACAGGCGCGTATCGCGGAGGAAATAGTCGTCCGGGTCGAGGACACCGCCGGAAGTTCGTCGGAGGTCTCGGACGAGATGGAGGAGATGGTGGAGACCATCGAGGACCAGAGCGAGCGTCTCGAAGACCTCGATGTCTCCGTACAGAGCCGTGTCGAACGTATCACAGAGGAAAAACAGCGCGAAGCCGACCTGTACTGAATGACTTCGACCGTCGTCGTAGGCTCGTCGGCGGGCGGTTCGGGATGCGTCGAGAGGCTTCTCGCCGACCTCCCCGTCAACGTCAAGGCGCGCGTCCTCGTCGTACAGCATATGCTCGACTCGTTCACCGGTAGGTTCGCCGACAGGCTCGACTCAGCGTCGGCGTACGACGTACGAGAAGCCGATTTCGAGGACTCGGTCGGTCCCGGCGAGGCGCTCGTGGCAAGGGGCGACCTCCATATGGAGGCTGTCGACGACGTTGACGGTCGGTTGAAGATCGAACTCAACAAGAGGTCGGGTTTCCACGGTCTGCGTCCCTCGATAGACGCGACGATGTCGTCGGTCGCTGAGGTCGCCGACGGTACGCTTATCGGTGTCGTTCTTTCGGGAATGGGTTCGGACGGAGTCCGAGGGGTCGAGGCTATGAAGGACGCGGGGGCGATAACCGTGGCGCAGGACGAGGAGACGTGTAGCGTCTTCGGGATGCCGCGGCGCGCGATAGAAACCGGATGCGTCGACCACGTCGTTCCAAGCGACGAAATAGCCGAGACGGTCGTCGAAGCGGCGGGAGGCGGGAGCGGATGAACAGCAACCGTGAAGAAGAGGACGGCTTCGACAAGGTCCTTGCGTTCGTCCGTGACGAACTCGACCCTCATATCGAGGGGTACACGCGGTCGTACCTCCGTCGGCGCGTTGACTCACGCGTGCGACGCGCGGACTGTGATAGCTACGAAGGCTACCTCAGCATCTTACGCGAGGACGGTGACGAGCGCCGCGAACTCATGGACAGCTTTTGGATAAACGTCACCGAGTTCTTCCGTAACCCGGAGGTCTGGGAACTCGTCTACGATGTCTTCCCGGACGATGCCGTGACAGCGAGCGTCGGATGCGCCGATGGACGCGAGACGTACTCGTTGTCGATGGTCGCCGACGCAAAAGGGGCGGACGCAACGGTGGTCGGCACCGATATCGACCCCAAGGCTGTCGAGATAGCGCGTCGGGGCGTCTACAACGGTGTCAACACCGACCGTTTCGAGGGTATGTCGTTCGTCGACGACGTTGACGACTACATCGAAAAGGTGGAAGAGGGCTACCGCGTGACCGACAAGGTGCGTGAGAACACCCGTTTCGGGGTCAGCAACGCGATGGAGGCGTCCAAAAGGTACAGGTTCGATATCGTACTGTGCAGGAACCTTCTCATCTACGTCGACACCGACCGCCGTGACCGTATCTTCGACGCCGTTACCGGGATGCTCGCCGACGACGGCTTCCTCGTCCTCGGAAAGACAGAGTCCCTACCCACCGACTACCGCGATGTATTCTCGGCGGTCGACAGGAAGCTACGCATCTACAGGTACGAGGGCTAAAGAAGGTCGTCGAGTATCTTCCTCTGCGCCGCCGACAGGTGTTCGGTGAAGGTCGAGACGGCGATACCCATCTCATCGGCGACCTCGGTGGCGTTCGACCGCTTCGGATGGTTGAAGTAGCCCATACGGTGCGGGTTTCGAGCGCCTCGCGCTGTCTGTCGGTAAGTTCGTCGGCGTAGACGAGACGTGTATCGTCGGGGTCGGCGGTCGTGACGCGTCGGACGCCGACCGACGGATACGCGTCGCGGAGGCACTCGACGACCTGTCTCAGCGCTTCCCGGTCGGGAACGTGGAACGAGACGTAAAGGTCGCCGTCACGTACGCGGGCATCGACGACCGGATGTCCGTTCTCCTCAACCCTTTCGCAGACACATCCGTCGGTGTCGCGCTCGAAACGGTAGACTGTGGAGTCCTCGCGGTCGGCGACGGATTCGGCGTCGTCAGGTACGGCGGTCCCTTCGATAGCCACCTCCTCCGTCACGGGAGGAGATCCGCGGGTTCTAGCAATCGATACACCTTCGCCGTTTTCGTCTACAGCCTCGGCGACCGGACATCCCGACGGGTCGCCGACGACGAGTTCGGCTCGGAGTGCGGTCTGGTCCGGGGACACGTTCCCGAAACGTGCCGGCGGACAATAAACCCTCTATATTTTGGAACACGGCTTTTCCGGACGGAAGCCATACCGCTGTGTATGGTAAACGTACCCACGGTGGTAGCGGCGTTAGTATCGGTCTACCTGATA
>JBKHFQ010000077.1:0-6224 GCA_046540135.1 Halobacteriales archaeon | reverse complement strand
ATCGGAGCACGACGCGAACATCTACGCCATCCACCACGACAGGATGGCGAAGGATGTCACCCTAAACGCCGCAGAGGTCGAGTTCGAGGTCGAGACGCGTAGCCGCGAACACTCGAACCGTCTCGTCCGTGCGCTCGAAAAGTCAGGCTACGACATCGAGGTACTGAGTTAGACTTTTACCGTCGGTTGCCGTCGTCTCGTGCATGAAGGAGATAATAGAGACGGACGATGCGCCCGCGGCGGTCGGCGCTTACTCTCAGGGAACCGCGACGGAAGACCTCGTCTTTACCGCGGGGCAGATACCGCTCACCCCCGACGGCGAACCGGTTGACGGCTCCGTCGCGGAACAGACCGAGCAGGCGCTCGAAAACGTCGCGGCGGTTCTCGAAGCAGGTGGTTCGTCGCTTGACGATGCCGTCAAGGTTACAGTCTTCCTCGAAGACATCGACGACTTCGATGAGATGAACCAGACGTACGAGAAGTTCTTCGACGATGAACCTCCCGCAAGGAGTGCCGTAGAGGTTGCAGAGGTACCAAAAGGGTTTGCCGTCGAGATAGAGGCTGTCGGCGTGCGCTAAGGCGCGTCGGCGACGAGTTTGTCGGAACAGAACGCCTGTACTGCGAAGACTTCGTTGTTATCTGCCACCGTGATACCGACGCCTATCCGCGTCCAGTTCTCACCCAACATCGTCCTTCGGTGACCCGTCGAGTCGTTCCACTGGCGCACGAGATGCTCCGCCACCTCGCGCTCCGTCGACAGGTGTAACGTCGGGGCGTCGCCCTCCTCGTAGACGATGTTCCTGTCGTACCACGTGTTAGCGACGTTCTCGCCGAAGTAGCCGCCCCGGTTGGCGCACCAGCCGTAACGGTCGTAAGGGATGCTGTCGGGTGCTTCGTGCGCCACGAAGCCGCCGCGCGCCATCCTCGAAGCGTGACCGCGCGCCGCCTTGCGTAGTGACTCGTTCACCTCGACGCGTTCCAGACCGTTCTCGACGCGGAGCTGGTTGGTCTCCTCAACGACGAGGCGTTCGACCTCCGTCTCGTTGAGACCCCCGTCGCCGAGAGAACCCGGTCCCGTGACGGCGACGTAACCCACGACGCCCGCGAACGCCACGAGGAGCGCCGCCGTCGTCGCGCCGGGGACGAACTCGTTCAACAGACCCATCGTCCGCACTACGTCACCGAGCGCAAAAAGGCTTACACGACGAGTTCGACGCGCCGTCCCTTTGGAACCTGACTCCGGAGTTCGCCGGGGAAGTACAGACCGCATCCGAGAGTACGTCCGTCATGCCGTACGACGACGTAGCCGAGGTCTTCCACGTCGTACTCGCGCTCGACCGTCTCGCCACGTACGAACCCGCGCGCCGCGTCGAGGTCTACATCCACGACCTTACGCGTCGCGGCGTCGCCAAAACGCTGGAGGGCGTCCGTAGTCGGCTTGTCGTGTTCGCCGCCGACGCGCATCAGGGGCAGACCCACCGACTCGTGGTCGAGGGCGTCGAGAGACCCGTCGTCGGAGCTGTCGTCGCCGAGACGTGCGGCGGTTTCGCTCGATACAGCCCAGACCTTCCTCGCGCCTTTCTTGTAGAAACGGTATCCGTCGAATGTTTCAGGCGGCACGCCGAACTCGTCGCGCCAGAACCCGACGACGCGTTCGCGGCTGACGGCATCTATAGACATGGTTAACGTCGACGCGCCGGCGTCTTAACCCTCACGCAACGCTCGGTCCGCATGCCGTTCGTCTGACGTAGATTTATGTCCGCTGACCGTCTCGTTCGGTCTTACCGTGAACCAGACCGACTTCGTCCGTTTTCTCAAGGTCCGCTTGGCGATACTCGGCGCGACCGCCGTCGTGACAGCCACGTCTCTCCTTGGTGTCATCGACCTTTTCACGACCGCATCCGTCGACGCCCTTCCTGTCTACGTCCACGTTACGGTTGCCGTCGCGGTATTCCCGGTTGTCGTCTTCGCTCTCGAATACCGCGGATTTGAGACGGTCGATGCGGTCGGTTTCGGAGCCGGGGTCGGCGTTGCGGCTGTCTTACTGTTCCTCCTTCTGTCCGAGGGCATGGGACGTATATTCGGCGGCGTCTTCGAACTCGGCGTTCCGACGGTCTTCTACGTCGCCACCGTAAGCGTCGTCGCTTCCACGGTCTTCGTCGCTTGGGTTGACCGCGTCTACCTCGGCGTCCCTGCGGCGCACCGTCAGAATCCTCGGAGGCGCGACCGGCGCGAGTAGAAGGGGTTTTGCGTCCGCCGCGCCACCTACACGTATGGACGAAACCGGAACCGACACCGACGAACTCGACGACGAAACCGTGCGCGCCGCCGTCGACGACCACTGGGACGAAGTTCTCGCCGACTGGCGCTCTGACCTCGAACCCGCCGACCTTGAACTCGTTGAACGCGTCGGCTTGCTCGATGAGTTCGGCTTCTTCTGGGACGCCGAGTTCGACCGCGTCGGCTACGAAGCGCCGTCGATACCCAGCGACTGGAAGACGCGCGACTACGCCGATGACGTAGAGTCGTGGGCACAGGTCTCGCGCATAAACACCGCGATGAGCGACTTAGGACAGGGGTTACGCGAACGTGTCGAGGACGAACTCGGCGTCGTCTGAGGAGTGTCATCCCGGAGAACACCAGTATCATTTCTGATAATTTCTGGTCCGTGTTTAATACGTGCCATAGATTAATTTACGATGGTGAAAGATATGAGCATACGCATGGACATACACCGCCGGATAGAGGACGCCGAGGACAGGCTCGAAGACTGGATAAGAAACGCCGTCGAAGACGCACAGCAAGAGGTCTTTGGCGACGGAAGGCTCGACGACGACGACCTGCGCAGGATAAACGAGGTTGACGAGACGCTCAAGGAGCGCGACGACGGCGGTCTGTGGGGGACGGTTCAGTACCGGATATACGTCGAGGAGACCGAGGACGGCGACGAGGTGGTCTCGTTAGATACGTTCGGGGTACCGTCGATACCCCCTGACATCGACCTTGACGTGGACGAGGAGAAACGCGAGAGGTACAACGACGCCCTATCCGACTACGGCGTCGTGGTCAGCGAGCGCGTCGAGGAACAGTTCGAGGACTGGCGCGCCGAGAGGCGCGAACAAGCGTAACCCTTATTCGCTTCGCCTGACTTATCTCACCCGTCAAGATGTCAGAATCGGAAGAGAGCGGAAACGAGAGTGAAGGAGCGACGCCCGCCGAGGTCGTCGAGGTAGTCGGCAAGACAGGGATGCACGGCGAGGCTATGCAGGTCAAGGCGCGCGTTCTTGAAGGCTCCGACCAGGGACGCGTCCTCACCAGAAACGCCGTCGGTCCCGTCCGAGAGGGCGACATAGTCATGCTGATGGAGACGGCACGCGAAGCCAAGCCCCTCTCGTCGCCTATTTGATGACTGTGCCTGAGAGACTCTCCGGAGTGGTGTCTCGTGCCTGAGGTCTGCCCGACCTGCGGACTCCCCGACGACCTCTGTATCTGCGAGGACGTTGCAAAGGAGTCGCAGAGCATCAAGATACGCGTCGAGGAGCGCAGGTACGGCAAGGAGGTTACCGTCGTCGAAGGCTTTGACCCCGACGACATCGACGTGAGCGAGATTGCGACGAAGCTCAAGAAGAAGCTCGCATGCGGTGGTACGGCGGAGGACGGACGCGTCGAGCTTCAGGGCAACCATCAGGGACGCGTCGGCGACATACTCGAAGAGGAAGGATTTAGCGTCGGATAGTCCGGCGTTTCCGTTCTAATTGGCTACGTCTCGGAAGTCACAAGATATAATCGTACGAACGTCCTCGCTCCGGTAATGCGGTCGCTTGACGAGCTAAAAGCCGCCGGAAAACGCGTCCTCGTCCGTGTAGACTTCAACTCGCCGGTAGACCCGGCGACGGGACGTATACTCGACGACAAACGTATACGCGGGCACGCCGACACAGTCCGGCGTCTCGCCGACGAAGGCGCGGTCGTCGTCCTTCTGAGCCACCAGTCGCGTCCCGGGCGCGCCGACTTTACGACGCTGGAGGCGCACGCCGAGCGCCTGTCGCGCGTTCTCGGACGCGAGGTCGGTTACGTCGACTCCGTCTTCGGCGATGCGGTCGACGAACGCGTCGAGTCGGCGGAGGCGAGCGACGTTCTACTACTCGAAAACGCACGTTTCTACAGCGAGGAGTACATCGAGATGCCGTCCGACGAGGCGGCGGAGACGCACGAGGTGCGCCGTCTCGCGCCGTTGTTCGACGCGTACGTCAACGACGCCTTCTCCGCCGCACACCGGTCTCAGCCCTCTATCGTCGGCTTCCCACGCCGTCTTCCTGCGTACGCCGGCGAACTCATGGAGCGCGAAATCGACGTTCTCGGAAGCCTCGACGAAGCGCCCGAACCCCTCGTTCTGTCGCTCGGCGGCGCTAAGGTCGAGGACGCTCTCGGCGTCGTCCGTAACGTCGTGAAGAACGGCGCGGCGGACCGTCTCCTCCTCTCCGGTGCTGTCGGAAACCTGTTCCTCGTCGCCGACGGCGTCGATGTCGGCGAGGGGACGAAGGCGTTCCTCCGCGACAAAGGATTCCTCGAACTCGTCGACGACGCAAGCGAACTACTCGACCAGCACGGCGACCTCCTACGCCTCCCTTCGGATGTCGCTGTCGAGATAGACGACGAACGCGTCGAGGTGGACGTTGACGAACTTCCCGTCGAACCCCCCGCGTCGGACATCGGCATAGAGACCGTCGCCGAGTACGCCGCGGTTCTCCGCGACGCCGGAACCGCGGTCGTCAACGGTCCGCCGGGCGTCTACGAGGAACAGTTGTTCGAACGCGGCACGCAGGAACTACTCTCGGCGGCGGCGGAAGCAGACTACGCCGTCGCTGGCGGCGGCGACACGGCGGCGGCTATCGACTCCCTTGACGTAACCGGCTTCGACCACGTCTCGTCGGGCGGCGGCGCGTCGACCGCGATGTTTTCGGGAGACAGACTCCCCGGTATCGAGGCTCTGGAGTCCTGAGCGACCGGCAGACCGTTCGTAATTTATGTGAGTATTGTGTATTATACACATGTCATTCCTGGCGGACGTGTCGCTCGTCTTCGTCGCGGGGTTCATCACGGCGCTTGCGACGGGTATAGGAGCACTGCCGTTCTTCTTCTTCGACGAGATAAGCGACCGCGGCAACGTCTTCCTATGGGGTCTCGCCTCGGGGATAATGGTCGCGGCGTCGCTGTTCGGACTCGTCGAAGAAGGACTCGCCGAAGGCACGCCCGCCGAAATAGCCGTCGGCGCCCTCGCCGGCGTTGTCCTCGTCGTCGTCGCCCACGAGATAATAATCGACGCCGACGTTGACCCGCGCGACTACGAGGAGGCGGACTTCAAGAAGCTCGTCCTGATACTCGGTATCCTGACCGTCCATAGCTTTCCCGAAGGTATCGCTGTCGGTGTATCGTTCGCCGACCTCAACCTGACCGGACCCGAGTTCCTCGGATTTACGGTGCCGCTCCTCGCCGTATTCATGACCCTCGCCATCTCGATACACAACATCCCCGAAGGGACAGCGATTTCCATACCGCTCAAGGCGATGGGGGTTTCCAAATGGCGCATGGTCTGGTGGGCTGTCTTCTCCAGCCTTCCCCAACCCGTTGGGGCGGTTATCGCTTTTGCGTTCGTCCGTCTCGCGCGCGAGTTCCTCCCCTTCGGCTTCGGATTCGCCGCGGGCGCGATGGTCTACCTCGTCATCTCGGAGTTCATACCCGAAGCCCTCAAAACCGGTGAGTCTCTCCCCAATGGCGGAAAGCCGATGCTTGCCTTCGGCATCGGCGTCGGCGTCGCCGTGATGCTCCCGCTCGCCTTCATCTGACCGACGTAGTGAGCAAGATTTATGCGGACCTTTCCCCTACGCCTTACCGCGCCTCGGTAGCTCAGCCTGGCAGAGCGGTTCCCTTGTAAGGAACAGGTCGTGGGTTCAGATCCCACCCGGGGCTGAAACTAAGTCGTTCAATAGCCCATTATTTAAAGATAGTAAGTCGCCGACAGCAGGGGGGGTGTCGGCGTGACGGGCGGGTCTCTCGACGTTGACGTCGTCCTTGACGCCTACGAAGAAGCGCGGAAGTTCTTGGGACACGAAGCCGACGAGCCGATACCGCGCGACGAACTCGTCGAACAACTCGTCGCGGAAGGATACGACCGCACCAACGCCCGCGAAGCCGTCGGCATGACTCTCGAACGCGGCGACCTG
>JBKHFQ010000076.1:0-6238 GCA_046540135.1 Halobacteriales archaeon | reverse complement strand
CCTCCATTCGCCACCCGGTCCACAGCCTCGTTGGCGTCGAGTTTCTCGAAAGGTATGTCGCCAGGTAAGGTGGGGACGACCCCTTGAAGATGGTCAAGGTCGCCGACGACCGCGACGGTGGGGTTCCGGGGTTTCCCACCGATGGGCTCCGACGGAGAGGTGTCTTCCATAATGAAATTAGCCACCGTCCTGGCTTATTCTTTATCCTGAAAAAACCGGTTGTGATAATGCCCGGGGAGGGCTCCGAACCCTCGATCTCCGCATGTCCCAGGTAAGGGAACGCGGGAAGCGCCTCATAATACCCTATGAGTGCGGCGCTATGTCCAGCTAAGCCACCCGGGCGCGTACGGAACGAGGCGCGTTCCGCACATTAAACTAACTGTTTAACTGCTCGCGGGCGCTTCCATATCGTCTATCTTACAGATTAGCATGTTGTTGGCGTCGTCCTTGGCGTCGACGGTCGCATCGACAACGAGGCGCGAGATAGGGGTCGGTCCCACGGTGACCTCGTCGCCTTCCTCAAAGTCGTGTATGCTCCCCTGTACGTTTATTTCGGCACGGCAGAGCGACGGATGGTGGACGCTCGTGAAGCCTATCTCGGAGACGTTGACGTCCTCGACACGGTCGCCGTTGCGGTACAGAGGTACGGTCGCGGGTTCGTCCATCTGTTCGATGTCGAGCGACTCGTACGCCTCCGCGGTCGGCTTGTAACCGCCCTTGGGTCCGGGGATGCCCTCGACCAACTGCAGAGCCTTAAGCGACTGCATCTGGTTACGTATCGTTCCCGGATTCCGGTCGATACGCTCGGCGATCTCCTTCCCCTTTACTACGTCGTCCTTCTGCTTGTACAGGTCTACGAGAGCCGTCAGTATCTGTTTCTGACTCGACGACAGGTCGATATCTGCCATACTCGGACCTAAATTATAATTCGTAATAAGGGTTATGGGTCGGGTTACGGTTCGCACCGTCTTTTGGCAATTCTTTTATTGGGTGCGGCACAAAGCGAGGACGTACTGTTCCGCCTGTCAACGCGGACAGTGAAAGACGGAACGGATGCACCGGTGGTCTAGTGGTATGACAAGGGCCTTCCAAGCCCTTAACACGGGTTCGAATCCCGTCCGGTGCATCGTAGGCGGTTTGTGTCGCTTCTGCGCCGGCGTTAAGCTTTAGTTAACCGGGTGGTAAGTCTATCTTGGTCAGGAGTCCTGACCAGACACCTCCGTGGAACGCGGTCGCGGCGGGCATCGCGCCCCCTCGCCGTATTCGGTCGTTTTTACTACCTTAACGCCTCGTAACCGTAGCTTACCGACTACTCAACGGTGACGCTCTTGGCGAGGTTACGCGGCTTGTCGATAGGACGGTCCTTGAGACGGGCGACGTGGTACGCGAAAAGCTGGAGATAGACGTTTGCGAGTAAGGGTTCCATCTCACCGAGTGACGGGACGGTAAGTGCCGTATCGGCGAGACGGTCCGCCTCGTCGTACTCGGGTGAGGTTACTGCGATTACGGGCGCTCCGCGCGACTCGACCTCCTTGACGTTGTTGAGAGTCTCATCGGGGCGCGCTCCGTCGGTAAGGACGGCGAGGACGGGCGTGTTTGGCGTGACGAGCGCAAGAGGTCCGTGTTTGAGCTCGCCCGCCGGAAACCCTTCGGCGTGGTCGTACGATATCTCCTTTAGCTTCAACGCGCCCTCGAGCGCGACGGAGACGCCGAGACGGCGTCCAATGAAGAAGAAGGCGTCGTCGTACCCGTACTCGTGCGCTGTCTCTTTGACGGCTTCCTCTTGGTCGAGTATCTTCTGGACAGCACCGGGGACACGCCTTAGGTCGGATAGGAGGGACGAAGCCTCGGCGGCAGGTAGAGCGTCGCGCGCACGCCCTGCCGCGACAGCGACGAGTGCGAGCGTGACGACCTGGGACGCGAACGTCTTGGTAGCGGCGACGCCTATCTCAGGTCCGGCACGTATGTAGACGGTTTCATCGGTTTCGCGCGCCGCCGTGCTTCCGACGGTGTTGGTAACCGCGAGCGTCGTAGCGCCTTCGCGGGCGGCGCGGCGGGTGGCGGAGAGCGTATCCGCCGTCTCGCCGCTCTGGGTAACGGCGACGACGAGCGTTTTGGCGGGGTCGTGGGGACCGTCGTACTCGCTCGCGTACTCTGCGGTCGCGGGCATGTCGGCGTGTTCGTCGAAAAGACGGCACGCGTACAGCGCCGCGTGGTACGACGTGCCGCACGCGACGAACTCGACGCGGTCGTTTTCGACCAGAACGTCGTCGTTGAGGTCGAGAACCGCCTCGCCTTCCGTCTCGTCGGTGCGTTCGGAGACAGTCTTACGGAGCGAACGCGGCTGTTCGTGTATCTCCTTGAGCATGTAGTGGTCGTAGCCGCCTTTCTCCGCCGCCTCAACGTCCCAGTCGACGGTCTCTATGTTGCGGTCGACGCGTTCGTCAGCGTTCCACACCTCGACGCCGTCCGCGGTGACACGCGCCACGTCGCCGTCGTGGAGGTACGATACACGCCGCGTGTGCTCGACGAACGCCGTAACGTCGCTACCGACGTAGTTGGCTCCGTCGCCGCGTCCGACGACGAGAGGGCTGTCGTTGCGCGCGACCACGACCTCATCGGCGTCGGCGCTCGTACATGCGAGGGCGTAGCTCCCTTCGAGACGGTCAACGACATCGGAGAGGCGTTCAACGAGTGTACCGTCCGCCTCTTCGAGGAGATGCGGGACGACCTCCGTATCCGTCTCGCTCTCGAAGACGTGTCCGCGATCCTCAAGCTCGTCACGGAGCGCGCCGTAGTTCTCGATGATTCCGTTGTGGACGACGCCGTAGCGCGCGTCGCGGTCGAGGTGGGGATGTGCGTTTTCGTCGGTCGGTTCGCCGTGGGTTGACCACCGCGTGTGCCCGAGACCGCAGGTTGCGTCGGATGTTTCGGGGACAGCGGATGCGAGTTCGTCGACCTCGCCCGCCTTCTTATGGACCGTCAGGGGGTCGGTTCGGAGACAGACGCCCGCCGAGTCGTATCCTCGGTACTCAAGACGTTTCAGACCGTCAACGAGAACCGGGAGTGCGTCTTCGTCGCCCGCGTAGCCGACGATTCCGCACATTCAGCGCCGCACCTCCGCTCCTTCCGTGACGCGTCCCCCGACGACGGTACCCGGACCCACGCGCACGTCGTTTCCGAGGACTGCTCCGGGTTCGACGCACGCGCCGCCCGCGACGACGGAGTAGTCGCCGACTACACCGCCGAGACGGACGCCCTCGTATAGCTCTCCTTCGACGACGACATCGGCGCGTCCGCCCTCGACGGTAGCGTTGGGTCCGAGACGGGCGTCCTCCGCCGCGACACAGTCACGGACGACGGCGTTTTCGCCGACCCGGACATCGGCGAAAAGCACCGAGTTGGCGACGACAGCACCCGCCCCAACGGTGACGTTGTCTCCGAGCGCCGTCCCCGGCAGGACGGTTGCGTTGGGACCGACGGTCGCGTCCTCTCCGAGCGCCACGCCGTCGGCGACATGTGCGGTCGGATGGACATCCACACCCTCCCCGTCCGCGCAGCCGACAACGTCGGCGTTGACACGCAGGACGTCCCACAGGTGCGAGACATCGGTCCATCCTTCGACACGGACCGCGTCGAGACGGCGTCTGTGAGAGAGGGCTACGAGAGCCTCGGTAAGGGAGGTCTCGCCGCCGGCGCGCCTCGAACGTATCTCGTCGAAGACCTCGTGGTCGAGCCGGTAGACGCCCGCGTTTATGGTCTCCGTCTCGGCGTCGTAGACGCGCGGCTTCTCCCGTATCCCCGATACACGTCCGTTGTCAACGTTGACGACGCCGTAGTCGGTGGGCTGGTCCGACCGGGTCACGGCGACCGCTGGCGCTTCTGCGGAGACGAGCGAGGAGACGAGCGAGGCGTCAACTATCGAATCGCCGTTGACGACGAGGAAGTCGCCGTCGACAGCGTCCTCAGCCTGTAGGAGCGCGTGCCCCGTACCCAACTGTTTCCCCTGCACGACGTACTCGATATCGACGCCCCAGTCGTCGCCGTCGCCGAAGTGGGTCTGTATCCTCTCGCGTCTGTAGCCGACGACGAAGACGATTTCGTCGACGCCCGCACCCGCGAGAGCCTCAACGACGTGTTCGAGAACAGGGCGGTTTCCGACGGGAACCATCGGCTTAGGACGGAGCGAGGTGAGCGGTCGCAGACGACGCCCTTCGCCCGCCGCGAGAACGACGGCTTGGTCGGTCATCCGTCCACCTCCACACCTTTGTCGCGCGTGACCGTCTCACCGGGTGCGGTCGTCGCACCGACACCGAGACGCGTGCCGGCGTTGAGACTGGTGTTGATACCCGTCTTTGCTCCGTCGCCGACGGCAACGCCGAACTTGCGGCGCTCGGTATCTACTGTCTCGTCCTTAACGCGCGCACGGACGTTCTCGCCGTCGTGGCGCAGGTTGGCGACGACCGTTCCCGCTCCGAAGTTTACGTCCTCGCCGACGACCGAGTCGCCGACGTACGACAGATGCCCGACCGAAGCGCCGCGCATGAGGACGGAGTTCTTAACCTCGACTGCGTGTCCGACCTTTGCGTTCTGACCCACGACGGCAGGTCCACGGACGTACGCGTTCGGACCGACGGTTGCGCCCTCGCGGACGACGGCTGGACCCTCGACGTAACCGCCCGACAGGATGCGTGCGCCGTCCTTGACGACGACCTCACCGCGTACGGTCGCGCCGTCTTCTACCTCACCGTCGAGACGGCGGTCGGTATCCCGGAGGACGACGCGGTTGGCTTCGAGAAGGTCCCACGGATACCCCGCGTCGAGCCATTCCTCGTCGTGTTCGACGACGGCGTACTCGTAGCCGTCTTGGAGCATCTCCTCGATAGCGGCGGTTATCTCACGCTCGCCGCGCTCGGACTCATCGGTCGTGCGCATGTAGTCGAGGGCGTCACGGTCGAATACGTAGACACCCGCGTTGGCGAGGGAACTCCGCGGCTTGTCGGGCTTCTCAACGATACGGGTCGCCGTTCCGTCATCGACCTCGACGACACCGTAATCGGAGGGTTCGTCGACCTCCTTGACCGATAAGGCGTTGCCGTCCGCCTCGACGAGGCGTCCGACGACCGAGGACGAAAAGACCGCGTCGCCGTTTACGACGACGAAACGCGGACCGACGCGGTTTTCGGCTCGTAGGACTGCGTCCGCGGTCCCGGCGCGGTCGTCCTGTTCGACGTACTCGACGGAGACGCCGGCGTGTTCGTCGCCCAGCCTCTCGCGTACCTCGTCCGACATGTACCCGACGACGAGAACGAAGCCGTCGACGTACGGGGCGCAGGCATCCATTACGTTCTCGACCAAGGTCGTCGCGCCGACAGGGAGGAGAGGCTTGGGACGCGTATCGGTGAGTGGTCGCATCCTCGTACCCCGCCCGGCGGCGAGTACGACTGCTTTCATGGTCGTAATACGGCGCGGGGAACGCATATATCTTCGCACGCATTCCGAAGGTTTCTTTAGAACCAGCGCCGTACGCCGTAGTAGGGTTCGTGGTCTAGTCGGTTATGACACCTCCTTGACATGGAGGAGGTCCCCAGTTCGAATCTGGGCGAACCCATCTAGTTTCCTACGCCGTGTATATTCGGACGAGCCTTGACGCCGTGATTACCCGTAGGGACAGGAGACGGTGCAAAGGATGTCGTCCCGGCGCTCGTGGAGGGTTCCTGTCCGCCCCGGTCTTCCACGTCTTCGGTTCACGTGAACGCCTCGGTCGACGACGTTTCGCTCGGCAACGAGTATCGACCCCAGACGACCTCACGGACGTATCGGAGAGAGAGAGCAGAGGCACAACCGCGGTACTCCGGCGGTGCTTACTCCCCGGTAATAGACCATTACTTTTCCGAGCGGGTGATTATGACCTTGTTACGAACGTTTAATCTTCTGCCACGGTAGGGGGTGTTTTTATCCCCCGGTGTTCATACAACCAGTACGCGAAACCGGGATGTAGGTCGAGAGAAGACGCGGCGTGGGACGGGGACGAGGGGCGAATCGGGTTTCGCGGAGGTGCGAAAGCAAACATGAGATACGAAACACAGAAAGACGACAGCGCGGTATCGCCGGTCATCGGCGTCATACTGATGGTGGCTATCACCGTCATACTCGCGGCTGTCATAGGTACGTTCGTACTGGGTCTTGGAGAAAACGTTGAGGAAACCGCGCAGGCGGGTGTCAACTTCGACTACGA
>JBKHFQ010000075.1:0-6262 GCA_046540135.1 Halobacteriales archaeon | reverse complement strand
TAGCGAGAACATCGTATCCGGAAGCCACCAGGCTGTAGCCGAGGTAACGCGCGTCCCGCTGTTCGACGAGTTCGAGGTCGTTGAGTCTGCTTGCGTGGTACTCTGCC
Organism: Halobacteriales archaeon; assembly: GCA_046540135.1. Lineage (GTDB taxonomy): Archaea > Halobacteriota > Halobacteria > Halobacteriales > Halorutilaceae > Halorutilus. Next base: position 6,155 of record JBKHFQ010000075.1, on the reverse strand, counting down.
TCGTCGGGATGAAGGCGTGCGAGACCCGCTAGTTCGTCCTCCGGCACCCACTCGTTGTGCTCCATACCGCGTTCGACGGCGTTTAGGACACGGAAGTCCTTGTCTTCGAGTTGCGCGAACGTCTCTGCGAGGGTCTGAGACACGTTCTGTGGTACGTAGCGCCGACGTAAACCGAGTTCGGTACGGTACGAGTGGTTCGTATAAATCCTATTTCGCTATATAGAATTAGAGGGGCGAAGGAGTTCAGAGATATGCAAAAAACGCCATACGAGACCGGGCTACCTCATCGGTCGTAGGAGAGAAACCTTTCTTGGGTCTCCTCGTCGGGAACACGGCACTGGTCGCGTTTCCCGAACCAGTCGTAGCGGTGCGATGCGATGAAGTTGTAAACGGGGTCGCGGAAGAACGACGGTACGACGACGGCGGGGTAGGCGAGCGAGTAAGGTAGACCGAGGCGGCGTAGAACCTCCAGACCCGCACGCGACTTGGTGTAGACGTTGTCCCCATCGATAACCACGAAGGTTTCGAGGTCATCCGGTGACAGTCCTGCCTCGCGCATCAGACGAGCGCCCTCGTCGGACTGTATAGAGGCGAAGACGAACTCATCATCGCGCTCCATGACAAAGTTGACGAACGAGTTGCAGAGGTTGCAGACGCCGTCGAAAAGCAGGACTGGACGGTCCTGTTCCATGGTGTAGACACGTGGCGCGTACGAATAAACGCGTCGGCACGGTTTTGTAGACGTGCCACGTCTCCCCCACGTGATACTCGTACGCGGGAAAGCGCAAGGAACCGACCTGACAGGCACGGTCTTCGAGCCGGAGGACGACGCACCGAGCTACGACGGAGCGCCCGACGTATCCGCGCCCTACGTCTGGGTATGTGACTCGTTCTACGAGGTCGAGAGCGGAGGGACGGCGCTCTTCCTCGAAGACCGGACCGTACGTATAGCCTTCGAGTCGCCCGCGCCGCGAGGGTTCGAGACCGAGGATGCCGCGGTCGAAGCCGCGAGGGAGCACGTTAGGACGCAGTTCGCGCGTATCGGTGTGAGTGGTGACGATGTGACGGTTGAGGTAGAACGGTCACCGCGAACCGAATAAACCGTAGCTTGCTATAGAGAAATTAGCGCGGAGGTTCACCGAAAACGGGTTTACGACGGAGCAACGAGAAGGGACATGGGAAAGAAGTCGCGCAGACTATACGGGCGCGCCCTGTCCGTGCTCGCCGGCGGCGTGAACTCTTCGGTCCGCGCCGATCCGTCGCCGTATCCGTTCTTCGTTGAGAAGGGCGACGGCGGCGAGGTTGTAGATGTCGACGGAAACCGTTACACCGACTACGTCATGGGATACGGTCCGCTTTTATTGGGACACGACCTGCCCGAACGCGTCGCGGGCGCGGTCCAGTCGGAGGTAGCGCGCGGACCGATGTACGGCGCACCGACCGAGGTCGAGGTGGAACTCGCCGAGTTCGTCGCCGAACACGTCGAGAGCGTCGAGACGCTCAGATTCGTGAACTCCGGGACGGAGGCGACCGTCTCGGCGGTTCGGCTGGCGCGTGGCGTAACAGGACGCGATAAGGTCGTCGTGATGCAAGGGGGCTACCACGGCGCGCAGGAGACGACTCTGGTCGAAGGTAGCGCCGAAGCGCCCGAACCGTCCACAAAGGGCGTGCCTTCGTCGTTCGCGCACGAGACGCTCCCCGTGCCGTTCAACGACGACGAGGAAGTCACACGCGTCTTCGAGGAACACGGCGACGATATCGCTTGCGTGCTCGTCGAGCCGGTACTCGGAAACAAAGGCGTCGTGCGTCCGGTTGAGGGATACCACGGGACGTTACGTGCGCTCTGCGACGAACACGGCGCTTTACTCGTCTTTGACGAGGTCATCACGGGGTTCCGCATCGGCGGACTTGGATGCGCGCAGAGCGTCGTCGGCGTCACGCCCGACCTGACGACGTTCGGTAAGATAGTCGGGGGCGGATTCCCGGTCGGAGCGGTCGGTGGACCCGCCGAACTTATCGAGAACTTCACACCTACGGGAGATGTCTTCCAAGCAGGAACGTTCTCCGGACATCCCGTAACGATGGCGGCGGGTCTGGAGACGCTGAGGTACGCGAAGGACGAAGGTGTCTACTCGCACGTGAACGGTCTCGCGGACGAACTCCGCGCGGGGATGACCGACGTTCTCGAAGACTACACGCCGGAGTACACCGTCGTCGGCGTCGACAGCATCTTCAAGACCGTCTTCACGCGCGAGACGCCCGACCAACTCGACGGAGCGTGCGACTCCGGGTGCGAGCAACGCGCCGACTGTCCGCGTTACGGCGTCTGCCCCAAGGACGCGGGCGACATCGCCGACGCCGAGACGGAGAGATGGAAACGTCTCTACTGGACAGAAATGCTCGACGAAGGCGTCTTTCTCACGCCTAACCAGTTCGAGTCCCAGTTCGTCTGTTACGCTCACGACGAGGAGGATATCGACGAGACGCTCGCGGCATACGAGCGCGTCGTTTCGTCGGTTTAGCGAGCGTGTCCGCGACGGGTGAGACGGAAGAAACTTTATCTGTAACACCCGACTATTGTGTGTCATGGGAACCACAGTCAAGGACTTCCACGCTGACTGGTGCGGTCCGTGCAAGAAGCAGGACCCTATAATCGACGACCTCGAAGAGGAGTATCCCGACATCAAGTTCGAGAAGATAGATGTCGACGAAAGCCCTGACGTGGCACAGGAGTACGGCGTTCGTAGCGTACCGACGATAGTCGTCGAGAAGGACGGCGAGGTCGTCGAGAAGTTCATCGGTCTGACACAGGCGAACGAGATAGAAAGCGCGCTATAGCGCGTAGTAGACGAAGACGACGCCGAATATGACCAGCACGAAGGCGCTGGCGTAGCTTACAGCCTTCTCAAACCCTTCGACGCGTTCACCGGCGCGCACAAGAACCGCGGGGAAAACGGTTATCCAGACGAGTATTCCGGCGAAGAAGCCGACGAGCACCGTTGCACCTCCCGCAACGACCGTCAGTCCGGCGAACTCGACGGGCGACGGTCGGACGAGGGTCACGCCGGCGGTCAGCCACCAGCCTATCTGGTACGGGTTGGTTAAGCCGAGGACCAGCGCTTTGAGGAAGCCGCGCGACTCGACATCGGTTTTGGTGTGGGCGTTACGGACGGCGTCGTACGCGAGGTAGAACATGAAGATGCCTCCGACGAGCGCCGTCGCTGAACGGACGGACGGCGAGCGTGCGATAGTAGCCGCGCCGCTGAGAGCGAGCACGCAGAAGACGGCGTCGGCGACGAATGCGCCGAGTCCCGAACGGAAACCGCCGAACCATCCGCGGGCTGTCGTCTCGTCAGCGATGAGCGCGTTCATGGGACCCGGAGGGGCGACGAGAGAGAACGCAAGAGCGCCCCCAACGACCAGCGAGACGACGAGGTCGGTAGCCGACATCACCGTAGGTCGGTCTCGGTATCGAACAGGTTACGGAAGGTCTGGTACGTGGTGTCGGTGAGAGCACCACGGACGGTACAGTACAGACCGCGTGCCCCCGACTCGCGCGCCTTTCCGAGGAGGCTGTCCATGAAACGGTAGACGCGTTTCTGGTCGGCGTACATGAGGAAGACGTTGAAGTTGTCTACGACGACCCACGCGGGTCCGTCAAACCCTCGGAGTGCTTCGGTGAACCTGACTCCGACACCCGTCATGTCGCTCGGTGCGACGCGACCGGCGACGTGGAGAGGTCCTTTGTAACGGATGGCGCTTCCCGACACGGGTACGACGGTTACGTTCGAAGGGTCCGCGCCCGCTTCACGTACGGACCGTTCGACGCGCGCGGGGTCACCACGTGTCGAGACGACGAGGAGACGCTCGAAAGCCTCCGGCGGCAGGTGGCGGAGCGGGTCGTCCATGGCGTCTATGTAACATATCGACTGATCTCCGTCGCGTAACGAGACAGGCGGGTCCGTGTCAGTCGCGGCGTCATTCACCTTCATCACCCCCGAATTCGACGAACTCGCTGAAGTCACCGTACGTCTCAGAGCGGTTGGGGACATGGATAAAATCGCGCGCGAAGAGGTAGACGCCCGCCAAGCCGAACAGAGCACCGAGAGGTCTGAGTGCGTTAGCCACCGTCTCGGCACCGAGTACAAAGTCAACGACGCCGACGAGCGTGGTCGTGAAGAATGCGAAGGCAAGCAGTACGAAAGCCTCGGTGTAGGCGACGTTACGCGCGTAAGCCGCGAGAGGATAGACCAAAAGGAAGGTCGTTAGAACGAGCAAGACAGCCTGCCCGACGAAGACGGACTGAGGGACCGTATGCATCAGACCGCCCTCCTTTCGGTCAGTAGAAGGGTTGCGTTCACCGCCGAGTAGACGGCGGCGACGACCGCGATGGTCGTAAAAGTGGCGTAGAAGTAGCCGGACGGGTGGTCGAAGACCAGACGGCTACCGTCGGCGGCTATGTACGACGCCAAGACGACAGGTATAGGGGTTGTCACGCCGCCGAAGGGGGAGCCGCGGAATCCGAGTGCGGCTACGACGGAGAACGGCAGGGCGACGGAGAGAACGACCACCTCAAGCAGTACGAAAACCTCGTTTAGCATCTGTTGAACGGAGCGCGTGCCGTCTAAAAAGTCTTGTCACGTATCCGGGGTTAGACCGTTAACGAACCGTCCCCTCACCAGTCAGGTGCGAAGTCGGGGTTGATGAGGCGTTCGCGCCCCTCGATAGAGTCTATCTTTTCGACATCCTCGTCGTCAAGTTCGAGGTCAAGCGCACCGTAGTTGTCGCGTATGTGGTCGGGGTCCGCCGACTTGGGTATGGGCTTAGCGCCGCGTTCAAGGAGCCATGCGAGCGAGACCTGCGCCTCGCTGACGCCGTGCTTCTCCGCAACCTCCTGTACCTCAGGAATCTCGAAGACCTTGCCGCGCGCGAGCGGCGAGTATGCGACGAGGTCGATACCGAGTTCGTCGGTGGCTTCAAGCATCTCGTCCTGCGGTAGAAGCGGGTGGCATTCAACCTGATTCGCGATGAGAGGTGCGTCGAGCTTGTCGTACGCCTCGTGGAGTAGTTCGGGCGTGAAGTTCGAAACGCCTGCGGCGCCTATGACGCCCTCGTCGTAGAGCCTGTCGAGCGCCTTAAGCGTCTCGTCGCCGTAGTCCTCGGCGGGCCAGTGGACGTAAAGGAGGTCGACTGTGTCGACGCCAAGGAGTTTGGCACTACGTTTCGCACCCATGTACGCGTCGTCCTTGGTGATATCCTCGTCGTAGGTCAGGTTGTTGTTCCAGAGCTTTGTGGCGACGAATACCTCGTCGCGCGGAACGTCGGACCGCGAGAGAGCTTCGCCCACGTGGCGCTCGTTGCCGTAGACCTGCGCCGTGTCTATGTGCCTGTATCCGGCGTCAAGTGCCGCCAAGACGGCTTCGACGCACGGTTCGCGGTCCTTGTTCTGCCATGTACCGAGACCTATGCGGGGTATCTCGTCGGACATACCGTCGGATTCGCGTGCGCGGTACTAAGTTGTGACGGTAGGAGCGCCGAGAACGGGACGACGAAGATATATGCGTGGCGCGTCTATGACGTGTAAGATGACGGAGAAAGAGAGTCTCGGCGACAAGGAAGACGGACTGGGGGTTGAGGAGCTGTTGGTCGGACCTGTCGACGTGTTCCACGAGTACGGAGCCACCGTCGGCTCAGGGATAGGCGGTAGGATAGACGACGAGGGCGAGCGCGTCAGAAGCAGAGTGGACGAGGCGCTCACCGCGGTCGGCGAGAGCGTGAACGAACTGGTGACAGACCTCTTTGGGACAGACACGCGCGCAGGAATCTACGCGACCCTCAGACAGGTCGGCGAAGCGACGCCCGAAGAGATAGCCGACGAGACCGGTCTTCCGGAGAGGAGGGTCGAGGACGCGCTTGAAGGACTCGAGAAAGAGGGGGTGGTCCGGAGGTCCGACGGACGTTACGAAGCGGTCGAACCCGCCGAACTCGTCAGACAGGCTCCCGGACGCGTCGGCGACTGGATACGTAGCTCTATCGGAGAAGGGAAACGGCAGAAGAGACGCAAGCTTCCGATACGCGGCGAAAAGCCGATAATCGACGCCGAGTACGACGAGGAGTCGGGAGACAGACTGGAAGAGGTCTACAGCGGCTTGGAT
>JBKHFQ010000074.1:0-6271 GCA_046540135.1 Halobacteriales archaeon | reverse complement strand
TTCTCGTCGTAGTCGCCGTCGTGTCGCTCGGGACGCTCGGCTATACGCGGACAGCGGGACCGCGTTCGAACTCGTTCTACAGCGGCTACCTGCTTCTGACCGCAGGTCTCATCGGCGTCACGGTGACAGCCGACGTCTTCAACCTGTACGTCTTCATCGAAATCACCGGACTCGCCGCGTATGCCCTCATAGCCAGCGGCGGAGACGGACGTTCGGCTTACGCCGCACTCAAGTATCTCCTCGTCGGGACCGTGGGGGCTTCGCTTTACCTCATCGGCGTCGCGTACGCCTTCGTTGCTACGGGGACGCTCAACATGGCGGACCTGTCGGCGCGTCTCGCCGATGTTGGCTACGGGAACACCGTCGTTCTTGCATCGTTCGCGTTTATCGTCGCGGGTCTCGGCGTTAAGGTCGCCCTTTTCCCCCTCCATACATGGCAACCCGACGCGTACTCCGCCGCGCCCTACGGCGTCGCTGGCTACGTCTCTGCGCTCGTCTCTACGGTTGCCGCCTACGCACTCGGACGCGTCGTCCTGACGGTCTACACGACGGGGTTCCTCTCGGCGAACCCCGCCGTCTCGTCGGGGCTCGTCTACTTCGGCGCGCTAAGCATCGTAGCCGGAAGCGTTCTAGCCGTCTACCAGACCGATGTGCGCCGGCTTCTCGCCTACTCGTCGGTGTCACAGTTCGGTCTCATCGTTACAGCGTTCGGTATCGGTAACCCAACCTCGGTCTTCGGCGGCGTCGTGCATCTCTTCGGACACGCTATCATGAAGGGTGCCCTGTTCCTTGCCGTTGGAATAATCGCGTACCGGCTTGGGGTCACGCGTCTCAACGAGTATGCGGGCGTAGCGCGTCAGATGCCGTACGCGGGTGCGGCATTCACCGTCCTTGCGCTTTCGCTTGTCGGGGTGCCACCCGCCGTGGGATTCGTCGGCAAGTGGTACGTCGCGGTAGGTGCTGTCCGCGCCGGCGAGACGGGCGTCGCGGTCGTTATCTTCGCCAGCACCCTTCTTACCCTGATGTACGTCGTCCGTATCGTCGACAGGATGTACTACGGAGATTACGACGCGGTAGCCGACGGCGGAACCGCCCGCGTGACACGCGGCATGGTGGCGCTCGTCGTTATCGCCGCTGTCGTCGTTGTCGCGCTCGGACCCGCGGCGTCGACGGCACAAAAGACCCTCGCGCTTGGGGAGGTGTTGGGAGCATGACGGAGGTCGAGTCGTTGCGTCCTCTCGCGGCGGTCGTCGTCTCGGCTGTCGCCATCCTCGGTATCGTAGCCGCGCACAGACGCCCCGACCTACGCGAAGCCGTGACGCTCGTTGCCGGTGTATGCAAGTTCGGCGTGGTGGCGAGCATGGTCCCCGGCGTCCTTGGCGGGACGGTCTACGTCACCAATCTGGGCGAGATGGTTGCAGGCGTGCCTTTCGTCCTCCGCGCCGACCCGCTCGGTCTCCTGTTCGCCGTGCTCGCGTCGTTCCTATGGATACCGACGAGTCTGTACAGCATCGGCTACATGCGTGGTCTTGACGAGGACAGCCAGACGCGGTACTTCGCCTCGTTCGCGGGCGCTCTGAGCGCGACGATGGGTATCGCCTTCGCCTCCAACCTCGTCGTGCTGTTCGTCTTCTACGAACTCCTAACCGTCTCAACCTACCCGCTCGTAGCACACGACGAGACGGATGAGGCGCGCGCCGCAGGGCGTAAGTACCTCGCTTACACGTTTGGTGGCGGCGTCGCGGTGCTCGCAGGCACGGTTCTGGTATACCTCGCGGCGGGAACCGTCGGCTTCTCAGGGGGCGGAATAGAGGGGCTGACGGGAGGCGCGGGAACGAACGTCGCTCGTCTCGCGTTCGCGCTTCTCGCAGGCGGATTCGCAGTCAAGGCGGCGGTCATGCCGCTACACTCGTGGCTACCCGACGCGATGGTCGCTCCGACACCGGTTTCGGGTCTCTTACACGCCGTCGCGGTCGTCAAGAGCGGCGCTTTCGGCGTCGCACGCGTCGTACTCGATGTCTTCGGTCCCGATGCCGTCGCGGATATCGGCGCGGGTCTACCTCTCGCCGCGCTTGCCGGCTTCACCTTTATCGTTGCGTCCGTAATCGCGTTGCGCAAGGACAACCTAAAGAGGCGTCTCGCGTACTCGACTATCGCACAGTTGTCGTACATCGTAATGGGTCTCGCACTCCTCTCGCCCGCGGCTCTCGTCGGCGGCCTCCTCCACGTGCCGGCGCACGCGTTCATGAAGCTCACGCTGTTCTTCTGCGCGGGTGCGATACACGTCGAGACTCATACCGACCGTATCAGCGAGATGGCGGGGATAGGCAAACGTATGCCTCTCACGATGACAGCTTTCGGTGTGGCGTCCCTAGGTATGGCAGGCATACCCCTTCTCGCAGGCTTCGTGAGCAAGTGGTATCTTCTCGTGGGTAGCTTCACGGCGGGACACGCCGTGTTCGCGTTCGCGCTTCTCGTGTCGGGTGTGCTCAACATCGCATACTTCTGGCCCATCGTCTACGGGGCATTCTTCGAGACGCGCGACGAGTCCGATAAGAAGCCCGTAGTCGACGCCGACCTCGGCGGCTACTGGGGCAGGGTTCCCGACCACTACACGCCGGTCGAGACGGTTGCAGACGGCGGACACGGGGACGAAGAGCGCGGCTGGAAACGAGCGGGATGGCGCGGCGGTGAAGCGTCGCCGTTCGTCCTCGCGCCGATACTCGTCGCCGTCGGCGGCGCGGTCGCAATCGGAATCGCGCCCGCGACGGTCTACTTCTTCCGTATCGTCCGTCTCGTGGTTGAAAACGTAACGGGGGTGGCTGTATGAGCGCAACCGTCGATATCCTAACCTCCGTACCGCCGGCTTTCGTCGTACTCGCCGTTGCTCTCGTGATACCTTTCGTTTCGCGGCGTGTCGGACACGCTCTCGGCTTCGTCGCTTCGGTCGCCGTCGTCCCGTGGGCGCTCGCTCTGCGGTCGTCGCCCGGCGACTACCTCCAGACGGTCTTCATGGGGTTCGACGTGGTCCTCCTCAACATCGATGGGTTCTCGGTCGTTATGGCGGTAATATTCGGAGGCTTCGGTGCGTCAGCCGTCGCATACTCGTACTACGTCGACGCGCCGCGCCTACAGACCGCTTTTGCGGTATCGTACGTCGGCACGTCGGTCGGCGCTGTCCTCGCGGGCGACTGGCTTACGCTCGTATTCTTCTGGGAACTCATGGCGGTAACGAGCACGCTTCTCGTCTGGCACTACGGCGGTAAGGCGGTGCGCGCAGGATTCCGTTACGCGCTCCTGCACGGCGCGGGCGGTTCTCTGCTGATGACAGCCGTCGTCCTTAACTACGTCCGGAGAGGGGCGGAAGGCTTCGTCTTCACGGGCGAAGGTATGGCGGCTGGTCTTCCCGCGGTTCTCGCCGCCCTCGGCATCGGCGTAAACGTCGGCTTCATCGGTCTGCATGCGTGGATACCCGACACATACCCGCGTCCGAGCATAGGAGCGTCCGTCTTCCTGTGCGCGTTTACGACGAAGGCGGGCGTCTACGGTCTCTACCGCGCCTTCCCGAACGGAAACGTCGCCGTCGCTTACATGGGCGCGGCGATGACCGTCTACGGCGTCGTCTACGCGCTCCTACAGACCGACATGCGCCGTCTTCTCGCTTACCACATACAGGCTCAGGTCGGCTACATGGTCGCCGGAATAGGTATGACGAGCGCCCTTGCGACCGCAGGTGGCTTCGCGCACGTCTTCAACCACATACTGTACAAGGGACTACTGTTCATGACGGCGGGCGTAATCATATACAGGACGGGGGAGAACAGCCTCAAGAAGCTCGGCGGCGGACTCTGGCGACGCACCCCCGTTACCGCCGGTGCTTTCACAGTCGCGGCACTCTCTATCTCCGGATTCCCCGGCTTCAACGGCTTCGTCAGCAAAGGCATGATAACCGCCGCGGCTCACAAGACGCACCGTTACGTCGTCGGAGGCGAAGATGTCCTGTGGTGGCTGATGATGGTCGGTGCGGTGGGAACGTTCATGTCGTTCGTCAAGTTCGGCTACTACGCCTTCCTCAAGGGTTCGTACGAGGGCGAGGTGCGCGACGGCAACGTCGGACAGAAGCTCGTCATCTCGGCGCTCGCAGTCGCCTGCTTCGTCCTCGGTGTCTACCCTGAACTCCTGTTCTCGATACTTCCCATGAGCGGCGAATGGACCGCGCATCCGTTCACGACGGGACACCTCATCGAAGGGTTCGTTCTCGCCGGTCTCGGTCTCGTCGGCTTCTACGTCGCGCGCGGCGCGATAAGCCGTGTCGGGGTCATACCTGACATAGATTCGGCTTACAACCCTGCTGTCTTCTACGGCACACGCGCCGTCGCACGCGGGACGACAAGGAGCTACGCGGTTGTTGACTCCGCTGTCGTCCGCATCGCGCGTTTCTGCGCCCGTGCGGTTAACGAACCCGCGGAGACGCTACGCCGTTTACTCCCGGAAGGTGCGCGCGCGAGATACGACGAACGCGTCGAAAACAAGCCCGGCGAGACGGGCGTTCGCGCAGGTATAGGTGAGAGCGTCCTTATCGTCTCTCTCGTTCTCGCCCTCGTCCTCTACCTGTTCCTCTAACCCCCTATCTGCCGACGAAGGTCGCCGAAGGTCATGATACGCTCTGAATAGGCGTTATGCTGGTGGATGCTTTCTTCGTTCTCCTGTTTCATCGTAACCACGGCGTCGTCGGGCAGGTCGAATCTCTCGGAGACGTTACGCGCCATCTCGCGGACCACGTCCTCGACGAACCGCGCGTTCTCGTGCATCTCACGCGTCATGCTGTGTTCGTCGGGGCGTTTGGCGAGGTTGTAGATACGCGATGACATCGAGTCTCGCGCTGCCTCTATGAGACGGTCGAGTCCGACGTGGACATCGTCATCCGTCTCGACTTCGAGGTACGACCGCGACCTCTGGTTATGTGCCGCTGCAGGTATCTCCTCGAAGAACTCTTCGATAGCGTCGTCTTCGAGACCGAGCTCGCGTAGCTTGTCGCCCGCGTCCTTCTGCATCATTCCCTGAGCGCATGGACATGCTGTCGTTCCGGTCACCTCGACGCCTATCGACTTCCGTACGCCTTCTCCGTCCGCGACAGCGCTCGCGTGTACGTCGGCGAAGCCTTGAGTCTCCTTCCCGGTCGAGGGCGTCTGTTCGCGGTACATGTACTCCGCCTCCATCTCGACCTCGGCGCGTGTCGTGTAGTCGTGCCTGTCGAGTAGACGCGAGGCTATCTCCGCGCAGAGGTCCTCGACTCGGTAGACAGGTTCGCGCGTCAGGTCGTCGAGTACCTCGTTTGTGACCTCCATGTTACGGCTCATGTCTATGCCTTTGCGTTCGGAGGGGAGGTCGACGTAGACGTTGAACTCGGCGGTAAAGACCAGAGGGCGGTCTCCGTCACGGGAGACCTTTACGAGCTTCTTGACATCGGTGACACCGACGCGGTTGAGACCGACCTCAACGTCCGGCTTCGTCGCCTGTACATCGGGTAAAGATTCACTACTCATGCGCTTCGTTTACGCGCCCGCGCGTAATAGGGATGGCGTTTGTCAACAGCTACCATCCCGGATTGACGCACGGTGCAAGGGTTCGACAACCGTCGAGACAACCGTTAAGTTCCGACGCGCGCCGGTCTCTATATGGAAAGACACGACGCCGATATCGTCGTCGTCGGCGGCGGGACCGGGGGATGTTTCGCCGCCGCAAAGGCGGCGCGCGAAGGTCTCGATGTCGTCTTGCTTGAACGCAAGACGCGCGACGAAGGCGGACGTATCGCGTGCGGAGACGCGCTCAAGGGGCGCGGCGCATTTCCCGACGTAATCGACCTCGACCGCCTCGCCGAGGAGTCGTTCACAAACCGAGAGGTGCGTCGCGGAATCTTCGAGTCCGACGACGAAACGGTCGAGATAGGTCTCGATGAGGCGGGGAAGGTTGTCGACCGCAAGCGGTACGGCGAGGTCCTGCTCGAAGAGGCCGACCGCGCTGGTGCTGAAGTTGCCTATGAAACGGTCGTTAACGATGTCGTTCAGGAAGACGGACGCGTCCGCGGCGTCCGCGGCGTCCGTCGCGGCGAGAAGGTCGAGTACCGCGCACAGGTCACCGTCGACGCCGCCGGCGCTCTCTCGGTCCTTCAGGACAACGCCGACCTCTCGGACGCCAGCTTCGACACCAATGTCCGCTCGACGCAGTACTGCGCCGCCTACCGCGAGATAATCGAACTTGACGAACCCGT
>JBKHFQ010000073.1:0-6328 GCA_046540135.1 Halobacteriales archaeon | reverse complement strand
TCTCCTTCCTGTTCGGATGTATGGCTTACGCCCTGTGCCTCGGAGGTCTGTACGGCATTGCAGTACAGGACTTCCTCTGAGTCACCGCGCGGGACAGAGTTATGTGGGATGCGTCCGTAGCCCGCCCCATGAGAGCCTTCGTCCTCATACGGTGTGACGTGGACGCCGTTCTGTCGGCTGTCGACAAGATAAAAGCGGTTGACGGCGTGGCTCGTGTCGACGCTGTCACGGGAAAGTACGACGCAGTCGCCGAGGTTGATGTCGAAGATACGGACGAGATAAGACGTATCGTCGCGGGCGAGATACACGAGGTTCCGGGCGTGGCGGAGACGACGACGTGTATAGCGACCTAAGCCGTCTCGTCTAACTCAACGCATACGGACGAAGCGACGTAAGCACACGGCTTGTCGGCGTCGTAGATGACGAGTCCGTCTTCCGACGTGCGGTACGACCGCGTTTCTCCTGTCGCTTCCATGCCCGTTCTAAGGACGCGGGGGTACATACCTCCGACGAAACCGGCAAGATGCCTATATTCGACGCTCAACGCGGGTAAGTTATATTTATCCCCATGCTTGTTTTCCGGCATGGCGCTTGACAGTATACGCGAAAGCTGGACGACACGTCTCGGTTTCGTGCTCGCCGCGGTCGGTAGCGCTGTCGGACTCGGTAACGTCTGGCGGTTCCCGTTCCAGGTGGGCGAGGGCGGCGGCGCGGCGTTTCTCATCGTCTACCTCGCGTTCGTCGTCCTCATCGGCTTTCCCGCGATGCTCGTCGAACTGTCGTTGGGAAGGCGAACCAACCTTAGCCCCGTCGGCGCTCTCCGCGAGTTCGGCGGCAACGCGTGGAGGTACGTCGGCGGTCTGTTCGTCCTTATCGTCTTCGTCATAGTCTCGTACTACAGCGTCGTCGCGGGCTGGGTCCTCCGTTACTTCGTCGACAGCTTCACGGGCGCGTATCTCAGCCAGCCCGGCGAGCACTTCGGAGAGATAGCGTCGGGTCTCGACGCGCTGTTCTTCCACACCGTATTCATGGTCGCCGTCGTCGGTATCGTCGCGCTCGGCATCCGTAAGGGAATCGAGATAGCGGTCAAGGTTATGGTGCCCGCGATAGCCGTCATACTCGTCGGGCTCGCCGTCTACGCCGCGGCGCTTGACGGAGCGGGCGATGCGTACGTCTACTACCTCTCCCCCGACTTCGGAACCATCGCAGAGAACTGGAGGACGATACTCCCCGCCGCCGCGGGGCAGGCTTTCTTCACCCTGTCGCTCGGCATGGGTGTCATGGTGACATACTCGTCGTACATCAGAGAGGACAGGAACCTGTTTGAGGACGCAGGCGGTATCGTCGTCCTCGACACCTTCATCGCGTTCACGACGGGTCTCGTCGTCTTCCCCATCCTTTTCACCGTCGGCGTAGACCCCGGCGACCCCGGACCCGGCGCGATATTCGTCACCCTCGCGGGCGCCCTCTCGGACGTTCCGTTCGCCGCTCTCGTCGGCGCTTTTTTCTTCGGCACCGTGGCTCTCGCCGCGCTTTCGAGCGCAATCAGCCTTCTTGAGGTCGCGGTCTCACACCTTATCGACGAGAGGGGTGCGGACAGGAAGCGCGCTACCTTCGTCGTGGGCGGAGCGGCGTACCTCGCAGGCATACCGGTCGGTTACGACGTGGTCTTCGTCGACCTGTACGACATACTCGCCGCACAGATACTCCTCGTCGCGGGGGCTATCCTCCTCATGGTCCTCGTCGCATGGCTCCACCCCGAGGAGGCTGTCGACGAACTCCGTTCCGGCGTCGGAGAGATCGGCGTAGTCGGGGACGCGTGGATATGGCTCGTACGCGTCCCGGTTCTGGTCGTCCTCCTCGTATCCCTGTACCTCGGTCTTATGGAGTACGTCGAGTTTCTCCGGACCGACTTCGCCGACTTTCTCCTCGGATAGGCGTCCGGGAGAGCCGCTGTTAAAACGGAGTTGTCCATGTACAAATCGGACTTAGTTGTGTGCTATTAGCACAATCAAGAAGGCGGCGTCCGGGTTAGTTTTATATGCGTTGAGCTACAATATAACTGATGTTATGGCGGTAGAAAGCCTGTCAAATCCGCTGGTAAGCGGTTCGTTGTGGGTGGGAACCGCGCTGATGACGCTGGGGACACTGTACTTCGTATGGCTGGGTAAAGACGCCGACGAAAGCTATAAAGAGTTCTTCGTAATCACGATATTCATCACCGCGATAGCCGCGGCGAACTACCTGTCGATGGCGCTCGGCTTCGGCGTGACGACGTTAGAGGTCGAGAGCGCACCGTCCTTCGTTCCCATAGCCGAGAACGGTTCGTACACGTTGGAGATATTCTGGGCGAGGTACTCCGACTGGCTGTTCACGACGCCTCTGCTGCTCCTTGACATCGCCCTCCTCGTGAAGGCTAGCAAGGAGACGATAGCCACGCTCATAGGTCTCGACGTGTACATGATACTCACGGGTCTCGCGGCGACGATGTCGCAGGTCTGGATAAACCGTATCGTGTGGTGGGCGGTCAGCACGGGCGCGCTTCTCGCCCTGCTGTACATACTCGTTGGGAGCCTCAGCCGGAAGGCGGATGAGATGGGGGGCGACACAGCAAGCCTGTTCTCAACGCTCCGGAACATCGTCATCGTCCTCTGGCTCGCGTACCCCGTCGTCTGGCTAATAGGTAGCGAGGGGGCGGCGCTCATAGGTCTCGGTCCCGAAACGGCGATATTCGCTGTACTCGACGTCCTCGCAAAGGTCGGATTCGGGTTCGTACTGCTGAGGAGCCGGAACGTTCTGGAGGACGTTACCTCCGGCGGTACGGAAGCGGTTTAGGACGACGCGGGTAGGTTCAGAAGGCTCGCAACTCTTTTTCCGTTTTCAGAGGAACAGCCGACGTACGAGATTAGCTCCGGGCGGATTCGAACCGCCGTCAACGGCTCCAAAGGCCGTTATGATTGACCGCTACACCACGGAGCTTCGTGCCGACTTTCGTCTGTGTGGCGTATATCTCCTTCGGTTGTTCGAATCGTCGCCGCCTAAGCGCCCGTAGATTGATATAAGCCGCTTGCTTTGGTAAGGTATGGGTGTAGCAGCTTCGCTCGTCTCGTTAGCACAGATACCTGCGCAGGCTGAGATGTCACAGGCGGATATCTTCAACGATGTAGTGATGGACAACCCGTTCTTCGCGTCGTCGCTCTACACGAACATACTGCTCGCGGGGCTTACGTTGCTCGCGATAGCGTACATAGCGAGGGGCGTGTCCGACCCGCGCGCTAAGCTAATAGTCGTGTCGTGCATGATGATTTCTGCCGTCTCGGTGGCGAGCTACACGGGTCTGTTCTCCGGACTGACGATAAGCATGCTTGAGATGCCGCCGGGTCATGCGCTCGCCGGTGAGGAGGTCGTATCGCTCTGGGGTAGGTACCTGACGTGGGCGCTGTCGACACCGTTCATCCTTCTCGCGCTGGGTCTCGTCGCGGGTTCGAACCTTACCAAGATATTTACCGCGGTCGTCTTCGACGTCGGTATAATGATTACCGGTCTCGCGGCGGCGCTGACGACATCGAGCTACGTCCTGCGGTGGTTCTGGTACTTCGTGAGCGTCACGTTCTTCCTCGTCGTCGTCTACATACTCCTGTTCGAGTGGCCTGAGGACGCCGAGAGGACGGGAACGGTCGACATCTTCAACAAGCTGAAGATTCTCACCGTCGTCCTCTGGTTCGGCTACACTATCTGGTGGGGCGTCGGGAACGAGGGTCTGGCGCTTATCGAGAGCGTCGCCGTCACGTCTTGGGGTTACAGCCTCTTCGACATAGTCGCGAAGTATGCCTTCACGTTCCTCGTCGTCCTGTACGTCGTCGACGAACCCGACGAGGTCACGGGAGGCGAAAGCTGGGGTTCGCTGGCTCCCTCGCGCGCGGACGACTGAGAGCGCCCTCGGTACGTTTATGCGGACGGAACAGAACCGTCAACCATGACCGACATACTCCGGCGTGGACGCCTCGGCGCGACCGACGACGAGGTCGACGCCTTCCTGTCTTCGTTCGACTCCGACCGGCGTATCTTCGCCGCGGATATCGACGTAGGACGGGCGCACGTTGTCTCGCTCGCCGAACGTGGTATCGTGTCCGGGGACGACGCCGGCGCGATACTCGGTGCGCTCGACGATGTGGAGGAAGAAGGATTCGACGCGCTTGACGACACACATGAGGACGTCCATCCCGCGATAGAGGCGGCGGTCGTCGACAAGGTCGGTGAGGACGTCGGCGGTAGGCTACACACGGCGAGGTCGCGTAACGACGAGGTAGCGACGTGCATACGCGTCGCTCTCCGTGACGAACTCATCGGCGCTATGCGCGACATCCTCGCGCTGCGGTCGGCGCTCGTCGAACGTGCCGAAGAGACGGACGACTGGCTCGTTTCGGGATACACGCATCTACAGCGCGCCCAACCGACGACGGTCGGACACCACCTACTCTCGTACGACGCCGCGTTGGAGCGCGACTTCGAGCGTCTCGTGGACGCCTACGACCGTGTCAACGAGTGCCCGCTTGGAAGCGCGGCGTTCGCCGGCACGTCGTTCGACATCGACCGCGAAAGGACGGCGTCGCTCCTTGGATTTGACCGTCCGACGCGGAACTCGATGGACGGCGTCGCGTCGCGCGACTTCGCGGTGGAGACGGTAGGCGCGGCGTTGAACGTCGCCGTCACCTTCTCGCGTCTCTGTGAGGACCTCGTACTCTGGAGCAGTCACGAGTTCGGTGTTATCGAGTTCGACGACGCGTACGCGAGTACGTCCTCGATAATGCCACAGAAGAAGAACCCCGACACAGCGGAGTTGGCGCGTGGAAAGACGGGTACGGTACACGGCGCGCTCACCGGTATCGTGACAAACCTGAAAGGTCTCCCCTCAGCGTACAACCGCGACCTACAGGAGGCGACAGGGGGCGTCTGGGACGCCTTCGACGCTGTGAGGTCGTCGGCGCGCGTGCTCGCAGGCGTAACCGAAACCGCGGAGTTCGACCGCGATGCGGCACGCGAGACGGTCGAAGGCGGTTTCGTGGGTGCGACCGAACTCGCCGACACGCTCGTCCGCGAAACGGGTATCGCGTTCCGTACGGCGCACCATGTTGTCGGTTCGGTGGCGAACGAGACAGACGAACCGACCGTCAACGACGTACGCCACGCCTTCGTCGACGTGACGGGTGACGAACTCGAACTTAACGGCGACACCATCAGACGCGCTCTCGACCCGCGCGGATGTGTCGAAAGTCACGACTCGTACGGCGCACCGGGTGACGACGGTACTGTCGACGAGGCGCAGGAAGCGCTCGAACGCGACATGGACACGTTGAATAGCTTGGAGGAAGACCTCGAACTATCCGAAGAAATGCTCGAAAAAGCCGTTGAGGAGATAAAATGAGCAAGGGAGACAGGGTACGTGTCGAGAAGGAAGGCAACGTCTTCGAGGGGGTAATGATGCCGTCGTCGGACGACGAACAGGTCGTCGTAAAGATGGACGACGGCTACAACGTCGGAGTATCGCTCGACGAAGCGACCGTAGAGGTCGTCAAGGAGATAGAGGAAGAGACACGCGAAGAAGATGTAAATCTCCAGCACGACGAAGACCTGCCTACCGTCGCGCTCATATCGACGGGCGGCACGATAGCATCGACCGTCGACTACCGTACGGGTGCCGTGACGGCACAGTTCGACGCCGAGGACGTGTTGCGCGCCGTCCCCGAACTTGCGGGACGTGCAAACTACCGTGGGCGCGTCGTGTCTAACATCCTGAGCGAGAACATGACGCCGGAGGGGTGGCGCGCACTCGCGCGCGCCGTCGCGGACGAGATAAACGACGGCGCAGACGGCGTCGTCGTGATGCACGGCACCGACACGATGGCGTACTCGGCAAGCGCACTCGCGTTCATGTTAGATACGTCCGTACCTGTCGTATTCGTTGGTTCACAGCGCTCCGCCGACCGTCCGTCGAGCGACAACGTCGTAAACGCAGTCTGCGCCGTCGAGGCGTCGAAGGCGGACGCGTCGGGTGTCTTCGTCTGTATGCACGCCGACAGAAGCGATGGAACGTGCGCTCTCCACCGCGGCACGCGTGCGCGGAAGAACCACACGTCGCGGCGCGACGCCTTCGAAACAGTCGGTCGCCGTCCCGTCGGTTCGGTAGACTACGAGACGGGCGAGGTCGACTGGCGGCGCCCCGACGAGGTTGACGGACGCGGCGGTGACGTCGCTCTGAATGACGACCTGAATGAGAACGTACAGCACGTCAAGTTTACGCCCGGGAAGGACGCGTCTGTCGTAGACG
>JBKHFQ010000072.1:0-6338 GCA_046540135.1 Halobacteriales archaeon | reverse complement strand
CCCGGCGGGCGGACGGACGGTGAAGACGACGGACTCCTCGTACGCCGCGTCGAAAGGGACGCCTTCGCTTTCGAGAACGTCGCGCGCGGTTCCGGAGTCGTCGTACTCCACCTCAACGCGTAGTTCGGTGCGCGGAACGTCGACACGCGTACCGGCGTCGTTGAGCGCGCGTTTCGCCGTCTCGGAGTAGGCGCTCACCAGTCCGCCGTACCCTAACTTCGTACCTCCGTAGTAACGTACGACGACGGCGACGACGTTCTCGACTTCTTCGCCGCGTAGAACTTCGAGAACCGGCTTCCCCGCTGAACCCGACGGTTCGCCGTCGTCGTCGTAGATACCGCGTACTGCCCCGTCGTCGCGGACACGGTACGCCGACACGTGGTGGGTGGCGTCGGCGTGTTCGTCGCGGACGTTTTCGACGTACCCCTTCGCGTCGTCCTCGTGGGACGCGGGCGCGACGTATCCCACGAACTCCGACCCACGGTCCTTGAAAGACGCGTGACCTTCGCCCGCGACGGTAACGTACTCGTCGCTCATCCTCCCTGATACTCGCGCCAGTCTCCTGATTCGACCACCTCGGCATCGTCCGTCGGTCCGTTGTAGACGTAGACCCATGCGTCGAGGTCACGGTCGACTACTTGTTCGAGACGCCGGACGAAGACCGAGTCGTCGGTGCTTTCGGGGTAGTAGCCCTCGAAACGGTCGAGGTCTTCGATTAGACCGTCGTCCACGACGCGGTACAGTTCGCCGAGGATACGATCGTCGCCTTCGAGCGTCATTCCGGGCTTGTCGCCGAGGTCGTACAACGTGCCGACGCAGTGCGCCTCGCCCGCGAACTCGGCGCGCGAAGGTAGGTCGAGGGTTTCGTGGCTCTCGAACCCGCGCATCAGACTGCCGTACAGAAACACGAACTCTGTCATGGTCCCCGACGCGGCTTCGGACGCGGAACGGATATCTCTGTCGCTCCGTCAGTCTGATACGTTCGCGCCGCGTCTCGCCCCCATGACAACCGATGTGCGCGATGAAGTCAAGAAGACGTTTGCCGACCGGAACGAATACATCGCGGTCGCCGAGTCAGCGACGGGCGGACTCGTCGGTTCGCTCGTTACCGACGTTCCAGGCGCGAGCGACTTCTTCGACCGCTCCGTCGTGACGTACACGTACGAGTCGAAGATGGAGGAACTCGGTGTGTCACGCGAGGCGCTTGACGACCATGGCGCTGTCAGCGCGTCCGTGGCGCGTCAGATGGCTCGCGGTGTCCGTGACAAGGCGGGGACGACGTGGGGCGTCTCGACGACCGGCATCGCGGGACCGACGGGCGGTACGGACGACAACCCTGTCGGCACCGTCTACGTCGGCGTGGCGTACGCAGGCGACTGGGGAATCGGTGCGTCGTACGCCGACGCCGAGAGGTTCGTCTTCGACGGCGACCGGCGAGAGAACAAGCGCAACTTCTCCGAGGCGGCGTTGCGTAGACTCGTCGAAGAAGCCCGGTCGGTTGACGCGTAGACTTACTCGCCCGCCGCTTCCGTCGTCGCGTTCGCCGCAGTCTCCTGTATCACGTACCTCTGCCCCACCATCGGGTCCATGAGGCTGTCGACGGGCGCGTCGTCGTCGCGTAGCACAGGCATATTGTCGGTGCGCGGCGCGTCGGTGAGACTGTCTATTTCGCTCGACATGTTGTATCCGATATTCCTCTCGTCGTTACGCATACGGAGTTCGTCGGCAGTGAGGCGTTCGTCGCTCTTCGACGCTATAACCTCGACGTTCTGCACAGCGCCGCCACCAACAGTCGGAAAGGCGTACATCGTCGGAAAGACCTGCGACGCCGTCTTGTATTCGGAGCGGTAGAAACGCGACGCGGGTCCTTCGGTGCCCGAGATGATGTTCATGTACAGAAACCCGTCGTCGGACAGACGCGAGTCGGCGAGGCGCATGAACTCGACCGTCGTGAGATGGAACGGCACCTTGTCCTTCTTGTACGCGTCGAGGACGATGAGGTCGTACGTCTCGTCCGTCTCGCGCAGGAAACGGCGACCGTCCTCGTTGTGTATCCTGAGGCTGTCCGACTCCTCGACGTTGAAGTACATCTTTGCGACATCCACCACCTCTGGATCGATTTCGACGGCGTCCACCGTGATGTTGTACTCGTCGGCGAAGATACGAGGACCCGTGAATCCACCGCCCCCGATGAAAAGAACACGGTCAATGTCGTCGGGGTCGTCAGCCATCAGGAACGGGAGATGGAAGTAACGCGTGTATCCGAAGACGTGACGGTCGGGGTCCGACGTATCGATAGCGCTGTGGCGCGCGCCGTCGAGCATCAACGTCCGCGTCTCGCCTGAGTCGACGACGCGTAGCTCTTGGTACGGCGTCTGGCTTCCGTATACCACCTCACCCTCGACGGTGTAGCCGACCGCACCCGCGCCGACCGCACCGAGGAGCGCAACCGAGACGACGAGCGCGCCCGCAACCGTCTCACGCGACGGCGACGGCGCGTCAACGAGTACGGCGGCGACGACTAGGAGAGCACCGAAGAAGAAGTTGGACTGACCTACCGATAGCGTCGGGACGAGCACGAAGGTAGCGCCGAACGCGCCGACGATGCTACCGACCGTTCCGACGGCGTAGACGTGTCCGGATGCCTCGCCGACTCCTTCCTTACGCGACAGTTCGGCGGCGTAAGGGCTGACGAAGCCGAGAAGGTAGGTCGGCGGTCCGAACAGGAGCGTGACGGCGGGGAGCGACGCGAAACGTGGCGGAAGCGGAAAGACCGCCGCGGCTTCGAGAAGCAGGTCGCCCGCGAAGACGAGAACGGCGACGTACCCCGACGTCGCCAGCAGGAGGCGCACGAGACGCGCGTTTGAGGCGCGTCCTGCGCGTTTTCCGCCGCGGTGGTATCCGAGGCTGAGAGCCGTCAGAAAGACGCCTATGACCGTTCCCCACGTGTATATACTGCTACCGAACTCGGGCGCTACCATACGTCCGGCGACTATCTCTAACCCCATGCTTGCCACGCCGGAGACGAAGACGGCAACCTCCGCCCGTGTGATGCGGCGCACGTACGCGGATGGACCCCGAACACTCACTACCGGACGTACACGAGACGGCGTATTAAGACCCGCGCCTCGGCGTCAGTCAAGCGCCGTGAGCTTGTCGAGTTCGGGTATTGTGGCGTCGTCGTCGAGCATCTGTTTCATACGCCCCTGATGCCTGTCGGCGGCGTACTGCGCAAGCCTTCCGGGACCCGTACCGGGGAAGTCGTTCGGGTCGTCGACGGCGTCCCAGACGTACATCACGGTCTTCTGTACGAGAGGAACGATGTCGCCCAGCGTGTCGTGCAGGACGTTCTCGTCGACGCCTCCCTCGTGTATCGCCTCCTTCACCTGCCTCATGCCGAATCCGACGTGGCGCGCCTCGTCGCCGCGTATCCTCTTTATGCCCTCGACCAGACCGGGGAGATGCGGCAGGTCTTCCTTCGTGCCATCGAAGTTCTTCGTCAGCCCCCAGTACCCCGTCTGCGCCAGAATACCCTCGACGGTCAGATGGTAGTGGGCGTAGGCGCGCACCCGGTTCTCGGGCGTGTCGTCCTCGACGAGCGTGTGCATCGCCTCCTCCTCGCGCTCGAACAGTTCGAGGTACTCGTCGGCGTACCACCGGTCCTCGTGCGGCGACGTTGTCTCCATCCCGACCGTCTCCTCGGCGGGGTTGATAACCTCGCGCCAGTACCGGTCGAAGAAGTCGGCGTGCTTCGCCTCCTCGTACATCTGCGTCGTCACGAACATCTGGTCTTCGATGGTGCCGAGCGCCGTCGCAAGAGGCGCGAGGTCCTCGGTTACAGACTCCTCGCCTGCGCCGAACATGGCGAGCGCCGAACGGAGTATGTTGGTCGAGTCGCGTATCTCTTCCTCGCTCCAGTCAACGTCGTCCGCCATAGCCACGAGGTTCTTCCGGTCCTCTTCGAGGTCTATCTCGTAGGGGTCCCAGTGACCTTCGACCGCGTTCCTGTAGTACCGGTAGCTGTGGTCTTCGGTGGCGAGGCTGTAGTCAGCGCCCATGGTTGTACATTACACGGCGCACAAGTATCGTTTTAGCCTCTCATCGACCGCGGAAACGGGGCTGTTTAATAGCTAAGAGAGAAAGCGGAGGAGAACGGGGATGGTGTCCGGGACACGAGGGTATGGGTACTGGCGGTGGGACGCCGCCGGCTGACGTTGCACGTGAGGGGCGCGCGTGCAACGACGGCACCATGGACTGGCTGGGGAACACCTCTCCCCGCGTCTTGCCGTAAGACGGCTTATCTAATTTAACTGACGTAAGCAAAAAACTGTATTTTACATAACGCCGAACCCGCGACTAGTCGAGGTCGAACCGGTCGTTGCTCATCACCTTGTGCCACGCGTCGACGAAGTCTTCCACGAACTTCTCCTCGCCGTCTTCGCTTCCGTAGACCTCGGCGATAGCCCGGAGACGTGCGTGCGAACCGAATATGAGGTCAACGCGGCTACCGCGCCACTTGACCTCGCCAGTCTCGCGGTCGCGCCCCACGAACTCCTCCCTGTCTTCCGTGACGGGTTCCCACTCGGTACCGGTGTCGAGCAGGTTTGCGAAGAAGTCGTTGGTCAGCGTTCCTGGCTGGTCGGTGAAGACACCGAGGTCGGCTCCGTCGTACGTCGCACCGAGCGCGCGCATACCGCCTACCAGAACGGTCATCTTGGACGCAGTCAGGTCGAGAAGGTCCGCCTTGTCGACGAGGGACTCCTCGGCGGGTCGGTCGTTGTCGTCGGCGACGTAGTTACGGAAGCCGTCGGCGTCGGGTCTGAGAGCCTCGAACGAGTCAATGTCGGTCTTCTCCTGCTCTGCGTCCGTCCGTCCCGGCTCGAAACGAACCTCAACGTCGTATCCGGCGTCCTCAGCCGCCTTCTCGACGGCGGCGTTACCGCCCAGTACGATGAGGTCGGCGAGCGAGACGCGTACGTCGTCGTCGCGCGAACTATTGAACCCGCCCTGTATCTCCTCGTACGTCGAGAGAACGTCGTCGAGTTCCTCCGGCTCGTTGACCTCCCAGCTACGCTGAGGTTCAAGACGGACCCGCGCGCCGTTCGCGCCGCCGCGTTTGTCGCTGTCACGGTACGTCGAAGCCGACGCCCACGCTGTTTTGACGAGCTGGGGGACCGTGAGGTCGGTGTCGAGTATCTCTTCCTTGAGTTCGTCCGCCTCGTCGTCCCCGATGAGGTCGTAGTCGGCGTCGGGGAGGGGGTCCTGCCATATCATCTCCTCGTCGGGGACCTCGGGACCGAGAAAACGCTCAGGCGGTCCCATGTCGCGGTGTATGAGCTTGTACCACGCCTTGGCGAACGCTTCCCGGAACTCGTCGGGGTTCTCCTGGAACCGTTCGATTATCTCGCGGTAGTCGGGGTCGCGTTTGAGGGCGATGTCGGTGGTCAGCATCATCGGGTCCACCATCTCATCGGGTATGTGCGCGTCCGGCACAGTCTCCTTTAGTTCGCCGTCCTTGGGCTTCCACTGCCACGCGTCACCGGGTCCCTTGTGAGGCTCCCACTCGTAGTCGAGCAGGTTGTCGAGGTATCCCATGTCCCACTGCGTCGGTGCTTCGGTCCAGGGTCCCTCGATACCGCTGGTTATGGTGTCGGGACCCTTGCCCTCTCCGAACTCGTTCTCCCATCCGAGACCTTGGTCCTCGATGGGCGCGGCTTCGGGTTCGGGACCGAGGTTGTCGCCCGAGTCTGCGCCGTGCACCTTGCCGAACGTGTGACCACCCGCGATAAGCGCCGCCGTCTCCTCATCGTTCATCGCCATCCTGTCGAACGACTTCCGTATGTTGTCCGCCGACGCGACGGGGTCGGGCTGTCCGTCGGGTCCTTCGGGGTTGACGTAGATGAGCCCCATCACGGTCGCACCGAGCGGCTCTTCGAGTTCACCGTCGTCGGTGAACCTGTCCGAAGCCTCCATCTCGTTTTCGGGACCCCAGTAGACCGACTTGTCGGGTTCGAAAGCGTCCTCGCGCCCGCCGGCGAAGCCGAACGTCTCGAATCCCATCGATTCAAGGGCGACGTTCCCTGCGAGCACGAGCAGGTCCGCCCACGACAGACTGCGTCCGTACTTCCGTTTGACCGGCAGAAGAAGCCGGCGCGCCTTGTCGAGGTTGGCGTTGTCGGGCCAGCTGTTCAACGGCGCGAACCTCTGTCTCCCTCCAGCCGCGCCGCCGCGCCCGTCGACGGTCCTGTAGGTCCCGGCGCTGTGCCACGCCATCCGTATAATCAACGGTCCGTAGTGACCGTAGTCCGCGGGCCACCAGTCCTGCGAGGTCGTCAGAA
>JBKHFQ010000071.1:0-6360 GCA_046540135.1 Halobacteriales archaeon | reverse complement strand
CGGAAGACGATGATAGGCAGGATAAGGACGAGAACACGACCAACGAAACCGACGATGAAGACGAAACGGGGGACGGTGAGGATACGGAAAACGTAGGCGGGCTAGCGGCGGTAACCGACGACCTAGGTGGCTTATCTTCTCCGTTAGTGCTCATGATTGTCGTGGTTCTGATAGCCGCCGCGGCTCTGGTCGGCATCAGATACAGACGTAACTAGGAAGAGTAGTCAAGCCGTAACCACCTTCACAACGTCCCCCTCCTCTAACTCCGTATCGTCGCTCACGCGCTGTTTCGTCCGCCCGTCGACGGCGTGATGATATGCGTCGCCTATGTCGGAGTGTATTGCGTAAGCGAGTTCGCGCGGGGTCGCTCCGTTGCGCAGAAGGAACGCGTCGGGCAGGACGTTTCCGCTTCCGTCGGTCCACCGGTTCTCGTTTTCGACGGGGTACGCCGTGATACGGTCAAGGAGGTCGTAGACCGCCGCGTCGAGCGCCTTCTGTACTCCCGTACCGCCGTACCTGTCGACGACCTCTCGTACGCGTTCGAGACCCGCGCGCTGTTCGTCCGAGATATCGCCCGTGACATCGAACGAACCGTCGCCGGGCGCGTAGTCGACGACACCGGATTCGTCGGCACGGCGCAGAGCGAGTTCGGACTCCGCGCTTGCCGGAACCGCGCCGTCCTCAACGAGCGCATCGACGTACTCGTCAGGCGCTACGTCCGCCTTGTTGGCGACGATGAGTATAGGCTTGCTGAGGGCGCGCACCTCACGCGCGAGAGACTCGACGTGTTCGTCGCCCCAGTCACCGACAGGAGGAAGGTCGACGCTTCGCAGGGCGCGCCGTACGTCCGTCTCGGACGCGCCCACGCCGGTCAGAACGTCGGCGAGAGCCTCGTCAAGGTCGAAGTCGGGTGTCTTCGAACGCCGCACAAGACCGTTGAGGTTGTCGCTCAGAACGCCGGCTATCCACATCTCCATCTCGTGTTCAAGAAACTCGACATCCGCCCGCGGGTCGTGCTCGCCCACCTCGACGGGTTCGCCCTCCTCGTCCGTCCCGCCCGACGCGTCGACGACGTGCAGAACCACGTCCGCCTGCCGGAGTTCGTCGAGGAACCGGTTTCCGAGTCCGCGCCCCTCGTGCGCGTCGGGGACGAGACCTGCGACATCGATGAGTTCGACGGGAACGTACCGCCGCCCTTCGCGGCAGTTCCCGCAGTATCCGTCGATACCGTCGAGTTCGTCGCACGGACAGTCGGTGCGCACAGCGGCAACACCCCTGTTTGCGTCTATCGTCGTGAACGGGTAGTTGCCCACCTCCGCCTCGGCGCGTGTCGCGGCACGGAAGAACGTTGACTTGCCCGCGTTCGGTTTCCCTGCGAGTCCAACTGTTATCATCGGTCCGCGGTAGATACGCTTTCCTTGTCAAACTATCTAAAAAGAAATATAACCCTGGGATGCTTCGGTCGGTACATGTCCGACGAAGAAACAGAGACAGACGTGGAGACATCGGTCGAAGCAGAGGACGTAGAGTCCGAAGGGGTTGAGGAACGTGTCGAAGAACAGCGCGAGAGGGTTGAGGAGCGCGCCGAGGAGGTCCTTGAATCCGTCGACGACAACGTCGACCGACTCCTTTCGGAGATACTCGACACCCGCGCACGTGTCGCGGTCTACGTCGGTCTGCGCGAGAAGGGCGGCGCTTCCGTCGACGAAGTATCCGAAGTTACGGGTCTGTACCCCGACAAGGTCGAAGGTGTTCTCGACGACCTCAAGGACGACGGCATCGTCGAGGTCGAGTCCGGTGAGTACAAGGCTATCTCGCCCACGGAACTCGTGCGTCGCGTCCCCGAACGCGTCGGTGAGTGGCTCGAAGACGTTCTTCCGCGTAGCGGCGACGACGAGACGACCGACATAGACGTAGAGTAGACCGAGCGCCCCAACAGCCGACACTTTTTACGCGCGTCCGTCCACGTAGACGTATGGCAGGCAAGTCAACAGCGGGACAGGGTATCGTGGTCCTCTTGGGGACCGCCGTAGCGCTCATAGCGGGGTACGCGGGCTTCGTCGCCGTCCCGCGAATCGCCGACGTGTCCGTCTGGAGCGTCTTCTTCGTCGTATCGCTCGGTTTCGCGGGTCTGTTCGTCTCTCAGCGTCTCGCGTCGTCGCTCGTATCGCCGTACAACACAGCGGAGGTCGGTGTTGACGGACCGATTACGCGCGACGGACCCGCTGGACTTGTTCCGACACCCGGCTTCGCCGCCGACCGTATCGTGGACGCCGTCGAGAGGGCGGACGATGACGACGCCGTAGAGGCGCTCGTCGTCCGTCTCAACACACCCGGCGGCGAGGTCGTGCCGAGCGACGACATACGCCGCGCAGTCGATGAGTTCGACGGTCCGACGGTCGCGTACGCCACCGATGTCTGTGCGAGCGGCGGATACTGGATAGCTTCGGCGTGCGACGAAATCTACGCCCGCGATACCTCGCTCGTCGGCTCTATCGGCGTTATCGGTTCGCGTCTCAACGCCAAGGAGGCGGCGGAGAACCTCGGCGTCAAGTACGAACGCCTCGTCGCGGGACGGTACAAGGACGCGGGAAACCCGCTCAAGGAGACCGACGACGAGGAGCGTGAGTACCTTCAGGGACTCATAGACGGATTCTACGAAGTCTTTGTGGAGCGCGTCGCAGAGGGGCGCGGTATGGACGAGGACGAGGTACGCGACACGGAGGCGCGTGTCTACCTCGGCGACGAGGCTCTCGACGCCGGACTTGTGGACGAGACGGGTGCGCGTGATGACGTTGAGGAACGCGTTTCCGAACTCATCGACGCCGACGCCGAGGTGCGTAGGTTCACACCTTCGCGGTCGTTCCGCGAACAGATAGGCGCGGGCGCGCGCTCCGTCGCGTACTCGTTCGGCGCGGGCGTCGCGTCGGTCTTCGGCGACGACGTTGACGGATTCGACTTCCGTCTGAGGTAGTCGCCGCGTCACCCTGGTATCTGATATTAATCTTCTCGGTATTTTTATTATCGGGGCGCGTCTACCTCGTGTATGGCAAGCATAGACGCCGATGAACTCCTACCGGCACAGCGCCTACGCGACGCTGTTGTCAAAGGGGATGTTACACAGATACACCGCGGCGACAAGCACGCCGACGAGGGTGATACGTTCGTAATCGACGGGGTGACCTACGAACTCGTCGAGGTACGTGAGCGGCGTCTCGGAGAACTTACCGACGAAGACGCACGCGCCGAGGGTTCGCCAAACCTCGAAGCCTACAAACGACGTATAGAGAAAACCCACGACACGACATGGGACGACGGTTCGACCGCGTACCTCCATGACTTCGAACCCAAGGACGAGACGAAGGAGTAAAACGTCGCGCGCGCGTAGATAGACCATGACAACGGGAGTCCTGTTACTCAACTTCGGCGAACCCGAGGAGACGACGCGCGACGCCGTAGTGCCGTACCTCGAACGTATCTTCATGAGCAACATGGAGATGGAAGAGATAGACGACGAGGAGCAGGCGCGCGAGCGCGCACGTGAACTCGCCGAGAAACGTGCACCCGGACTACTCGCAGAATACGACGAGATGGGACCGTCGCCGCTCATACCTCAGGCGCGCGCACAGGCGGACGCACTCGCCGACGAACTCAACGAGCGTGGCTTTGACGCGCGCGTATACAACGGTATGCAGTACACCGAACCGTTCGTCCGCGATGCTCTCGAAGAGGCGCGCGACGACGGCGTCGACGAACTCGTCGCCCTCCCCGTCTACCCTCTCTGCGGACGCACCACGACCGTCGAGTCCCTTGAGATGGCGGGGGCGGCGCTGGAAGAACTCGACTGGTCGCCCGACTACACCGAGGTGACGGGGTGGCACGAGCACCCCGACTACGTCGAACTCCGTGCCGAGAACCTCGCCGAGTTCGTCGAGGAGGAGGGTGTTGGGGTTGGCGACGACGGAAACGCTGACCTGCTGTTCTCGGCGCACGGCACGCCGACGAAGTACCTCGAAGGCGACCTCGCGGCGCGTTACGACGAGTACGTCGAGGAGTTCTGCGACTGGATGGCGCGCCGTCTCGGCGTCGAGGACTACCTTCTCGGCTACCAGAACCACGAGAACCGTGGCGTCGACTGGACTGAACCCGACACCGAGGAGGTCATCGAGCGCGTGGAGCGCGACCACGTCGTCGTCGAACCCGTCTCGTTCATGCGCGAACAGTCGGAGACTCTATCCGAACTCGACATCGAACTCCGCGAGGAGTGCGAGGAACTCGGCGTTGAACTCCACCGCGTACCAATACCGCACGACGACGAACGTTTCCCCGGCGTACTCGCCGACCTCGTCGAACCTATCCTCGCCGACGAACCCCTCGACGACTGGGGCATGGGTCAGTGCCGGTGCAAGGAAACCGAAGGCACGTACTGCTACGGACCGGCGTACTGAGCGCCTCCGACGCGCCCGTTTGGACGGCTTTTTGTACCGCGCCCACCACCGTCGGCGTATGACGGACGAAAACGACTACCGTGTCGAAGAGGACTCGATGGGTGAGGTACGCGTGCCGGCGGACGCGCTCTACGGCGCACAGACACAGCGCGCCGTCGACAACTTCCCCGTCTCCGACCTACGGTTCGGGCGACGGTTCATACGCGCTATAGGAACTGTCAAGTACGCCGCCGCGGAGGCGAACGAGGAACTCGGCTTGCTCGACTCGGAGAAGGCGGACGCGATACGCGAGGCGGCGCGCGAGGTCGCGGAGGGCGAACACGACGACGAGTTCCCCGTCGATATCTTCCAGACGGGAAGCGGCACGTCGACCAACATGAACGCCAACGAGGTCATCGCCAACCGCGCGTGCGAAACTGTCGGCGCGGAGAAGGGTTCGAAGGCGGTCCATCCCAACGACCACGTCAACATGGGACAGTCGAGCAACGACGTGATTCCGACGGCGATACACGTCGCGGCGCTCACCGCCGTCGAGGACGACCTTCTACCCGCGCTCCGTAACCTCGCCGACTCGCTCGACGACAAGGCGGACGAGTTCGACGACGTTGTTAAGACGGGACGGACGCATCTACAGGACGCCACGCCCGTCCGTCTCGGTCAGGAGTTCGGCGGATACGCCGCTCAGGTTGAGAAGAGCGTCGAACGCGTCGAAGGCTCGCGCGACTCGCTCCGCGAACTCGCCATCGGCGGCACGGCGGTCGGCACCGGCTTGAACACGCATCCGGAGTTCCCGTCTCTCGTAGTCGAGAACGTGAGCGACGAAACCGGCGTTGAGTTCACCGAGGCGTCGAACCACTTCGAGGCGCAGGCGGCGCGCGACGCCGTCGTCGAGGCGAGCGGTGCTCTCAAGACCGTCGCGGCGTCGCTAATGAAGATAGCCAACGACCTGCGTTGGCTCTCCAGCGGTCCGCGCACCGGCTTCGGCGAAATCGACCTTCCCGCCGTACAGCCGGGTTCGTCTATCATGCCGGGCAAAATCAATCCCGTCATCCCTGAATCCGTCTGTCAGGTCGCCGCACAGGTCACGGGCAACGACGCCGCGATAAACGTCGGTGGACAGGCGGGCAACTTCGAACTGAACGTCATGAAGCCCGTGATGGCGCACAACCTTCTGCAGTCTGTCGAACTCGTTGCCAACGTCTCCGACCTACTTGCGGACCGGTGTGTTGACGGTATAGAGGCGAACGAGGAGACGTGCGCCGACCACGCCGAAAGGTCGCTCTCCATCGTGACGGCGCTCGCCCCGCATATCGGATACGACGACGCCGCGGAGATAGCGAAGCAGGCGATGAAGGAGGGGCGCACAATCCGCGAGGTCGCCCTCGAACACGGTCTGAGCGAGAACGAACTCGACGACTATCTCGACGTGCGTCAGATGACCGAGCGCGGTATACTCGGCGAGTAGAGCGCCCCGCAACGCTCTTTTCGACATCTGACGAAGGCTTATGCCTGCGCGCCGCGTACATGAAACGATGATGCTCACCACTCACGCGCTCCTAGGTGCGCTACTCGCCGTCCCCGTCGCATTTGTCTCTCCGTCGTTTGCCCCTGTCGCCCTCGTCGCGGGCTTCGTCGGTGGCGCTTTCCCCGACCTCGACATACTCGCGCTTCACAGGCGCACGCTACACTACCCGCGCTACTACGGATACGCGACCGCCGTCACCGTCCCCGTCGCCTTCGCGCACACGGTCTCCGCGACGGTCGCGGTTGTATTCTTCTTCGCCGGCGCGTGGCTACACTCACTCGCCGACATCTTCGGCGGCGGTGCGGAGGTGCGTCCGTGGGAGCGCCGCACAGAACGCGCCGTATACGACCATGCCGCGCGCAGATGGGTTGCACCACGCCGTTGGGT